>NZ_JBHWDU010000084.1:0-36754 GCF_042734825.1 Kitasatospora sp. NPDC059648
AAGGTGGACGGCCGCGCCGCAGGACAGCTGTCCTGCGGCGCGGCCGTCCACCTTTTCGCTCCCACCGGTCAACGGCCGCCAGGGCCGCACGGGTTCACGGCCGTCAGGGGCCGGATCCGCCGGCGGCGGGTCAGGAGTTGCCGCGGCCCAGGAAGTGGCCGGCGGTGGTGGCGCTGGTGGAGCGGCGGTCGTGCGAGGCGTCCTCGACGACGTGGATCATGCTGCTGTCCGGGTCCATGCCGCGGTCCTTGGCCCAGCCGCTGACCAGGTGGGTCATCTCGTTGTTGGCGTCCAGGTAGGTGTCGGAGATCTTGGCGTTGGCGATGCTGTTGTTGTGGTCCTTCATCTGGTTGTCCCACTCCCAGGCCCAGGTGTCGACCAGGCGCTGGGCGCTGTCGCCCACCCACGGGATGGGGGTCAGCGGCGCGCCGACGACGTGGTAGGCGACCTTGGCCTTCCAGTCGGCCTGGAGGTTGGCGTCGTCGCGCTGGCCCATCGCGACGTCGGCGCGGATCGCGTCGTAGACGCCCAGGCTCGCGGCGCCCTTGTTCATGACGTCCTGGATGTCGTTCTGCGAGGGGTTGGGCCCCATCGAGGACAGCTCCTGGGCGATCTTGGCGCTCTCGGCCTGGTGCAGGGTGGCGTAGGCGTCGGGGTTGTCGGACAGTCCGCGCATGACGCGCACCAGGCTGTCCTCGCCGACGCCCATGTGGACGGTGCCGCTCGCGTCGGTCCACACCGCGCTGCCGTGGTCCGCGTACTGGGAGTTGCGGCCGTTGAAGATCTCGTGGGTGTCGTTGGTGTAGTCGGCCAGGGCGTTGGCCAGCGGCTGGCGCAGGTTGGCGTTGATCTTGTTGCCGCCCTGGCCCTCGTCCAGGGTGGTGACGGTGTCGTGCATGATCCGGGCCTGGGCCTCGGTGTGGTGGCCGCTGTGCGGGGCGCCGGCCGGCTGGCCGGTGGTGGCGGCTTCCAGGGCGGCGCCCAGGCCGCTCTGGGACAGCGGGTCGGGCGCCTTGACCACGCCGGCGTAGGGGTTGGCGATCCAGCCGTCGGGCCACTTGCGGTCCTTGAGCAGGTAGTGCAGGTGCTGGTTGCCGCCGCCCGAGTTCGGGTCCAGGTAGGCGGTGGCGGCGTCGGGCTCGCGGCCCATGACGGCCAGCACGTTGTCCAGCGGGTCGGCGCCGAGCGCGCCGCCGTTGTGGCCGGCCTTGTAGCTCCACGCGTCGGGGTGCTTCTTCTCCGTCTCGGTGATGTCGTCGGCGAGGTCGCCGAGCATCGGGGCGGAGTACTTGGCGTCGCCCTTGGTCATCAGGGTGGTCAGGACCTGGTAGCCGTACACCGGGTCGGTGTTGGAGCCGTAGTTGTGGTAGCCGACGTCCTTCACGCCCTGGCGCCAGCGGCGGTAGAAGTCGGTGTCGGTGTCCTGGGTGGCGGAGGCCAGGGCGTGGGTGAGGCCGCCCTGCAGGTCGGTGTAGGCGGCCTTCCTGTCGTCACCGGGGCTGCTCAGCTTCTGCGAGAGCTTGATCATGCCGTCCGGGCCGAGCCGGTCGAGCAGGCCCTGGGAGAAGCCTGGGTGGTCGGCCTTGTCCTTCATCAGGTCCTGAAGCTGGGTGAGCTGCTCCGGGGTGAGGTCGTCCAGGTGGGTGGCCAGGTCGGCGGCGCGCTGGGCGTCCCCGGCGTCGCCCCCGCCCACCGCCTTGCCGTTGAACGTGGTGTCCAGCGGGTTGCCGGCCTTGGAGGCGCCGCGCAGGGCGGCGGCGATGCGCTGGTCGGCGCGGGTGGCGGCCTGCACGCCGGCCGTGATGGCCTTGGTCCACTTGTCGGCCGCGTCCTGGTAGGACTGGCGGGCCTCGGGGTCGTGGTGCAGCGCCTGGCGGGTCGCGGGGTCGAGCGTGGTCTCGTCGAACACGGCGGTGCCGGTGCCGGTGACCTTGAAGCCGTCCTTGACGGCGCCGTCCGCGGCGTCGCGGGTCTGCTTCTGGGCGGCGGCGAAGTCGGTGTGCGCCTCGTCGAGCAGCGAGGCCATCGCGTTGGCCTCGGTCTGGGCGTCGACGATCTGGCCCTTGGTCGCCAGCAGCGCCGTGTTGGCCAGGTTCGCCGTGTCGCCGGTCCACCACGGGCCGCCGCCGGCCAGGGCGTTGCCGGTGCCCAGGCCCCCGGTGCCGCCCGTGAACAGGCCGCCTCCGCCGATCCCGGTGCCGGTGCCGCTCCCGCCCAGGACGTCCTGCTCCATGGTGGTCTGCATGGTGTGGAAGCGCGCGGCCATCGCGCGCCACTGGGTGGCGGCGGCGCTCAGCGCGTCGGTGTTGGCGTTGAGTACGTCTTCGTATCCGAGCATCGTTACGGCACCTGGAGGGACTGGGCGATGGACTGGTTGGTGGCGCGGTAGTTGGCGCCGGTGCTCTGCATCGCGGCGGCATTGGCGTTCAGCCGGCCGGTCAGCGCCTGGACCTGCTGGTGCCACTCGTCCAGCGAGTCCTTCAACGCCCCGGCGCTGTCCCAGCCCTTGAGGCCGGCGACGGCCGTCCCGGTCGCGTCGTCGGCGACCTGGCCCGCGCCCGGGCAGTCGTGGGCCAGGTTGCTCAGCGTGGCGTGCGCCTTGTCCAGCGCACCGTGGTTGACCCCGAACCCGCCTGGTGCTGGTGTGCTCATCCGTTGATCCCCCATGTGTGGTGACCCGATGGTGTGGCCACCGGGCGCCGATGATCGTAGATCCACCGGGGCCGGATTGGGCACGGAATTGATCAGGGGTTCGTCACCGTTTCGTCACCGCCCGGCGGCACCGGCGACGTTCGAGGCGGCGCGGCCGCCGTTCGACCCGGCACGCGGGCCGTTCGCGGCGGCGCGGAGGCCGTTCGAGGGGCGAGGGCCGCGCGGGCGCCCTCTCCGGGAGGACGTCGTCGAGGAGGGGTCCACGATCACGAACGGCCCCTCCGAGCGCTGGATCGTCCCGACGCCTGCCCGGCGTGACGCTCCGTGACGCGACGCCCGTGCCAAGGGCCCCGCACTCCTGGGGAAGGGGGTGCGGGGCCCTGGTGCCGGGTGCGGTCAGGCCAGCAGGTCGCACTGGAGGGTGACGACCTGACGGAACGCCGTGGCGGGCACCCCGCGGGGGTTGGTCATCGTGATCACGGCCACCACGTCGGAGGCCGACACGAACGCCACCCGCGTGGTCGGCACGCCCTTGCCCGCGCTCTCCCGGGAGTCCTTGCGGGTCACCTCGATGCCCTCGACGCTGTCCCAGCCGTCGTCGGAGGCGATCTTCGCGTCGGGGGCGGCCTTGAGCTGCAGGTCCGTACGCCCGCGGAAGTAGGTCTCCCGGGCCTCGTTCGGGGAGCCGAAGCGCAGCAGCCGGATCCGGGTCAGGGTGCCGTCGGAGGCCGTCCACTCCCGGGCGGTGGCCGCGCGGCACACGTTCTGCAGCAGCAGGCCGTGCAGGCGGGCCGGGTTCTGCAGCTCGGAGCCCATCGCCTCGCAGGGCACCCAGTCGGCCAGCACCGTCCCGCCGGGGGCGGCGGAGGCTGACGGCGCGGCGGAGGCAGAGGCGCTCGGGCTCGCCGAGGGGGTGTCCGAGGGCGCGGCCGTCGCCGAGGCCGCGGCGGCGGCGGTGGGCGCGGTGGGCGCCGGGAAGACCGGTGGGTTCACCGAGCCGCCGGCCTCCTTGGGGGCGGGCAGCAGCAGGTAGCGCAGGTCCGCCTGGTGCAGGCCCCTGCTCTTGTCCTTCAGGTCCGGCGCGGCCTTGCCCGAGGGCAGCGGAGGCAGCGTCAGGGGCGGGAAGGTGTAGCGGCCGTCGTTGGCGGTGGCCAGGCCGGGGATGTCGGTGCGCTCGGGCGCGGTGACGGCCAGCGCGGTGCCGGTGCCCGCGAGCGCGAACACCAGGACGGCGCAGCTCCAGCGCACCGCGGCCTTGCGGCGCCGGGTGCGGCGGGCGGCCAGCTCCTGCGGGCTCTCCGACGGCGCGGGGGCCTGGAAGGCGTCGGGCTGCGGGTCGTCGATCGTGATGGCGGCCCAGGGGCTGGCGTCGGGCCCCGGGGTCACAGGGGTGACGGCCTGGTCGTGGGGCTCCGGCGTGGTGGCGTGGTCGGTCATACGGACGCTCCCGGGGTGGCGAGGCGGTCGAGCTGCATGGTGAAGAGGCCGACGATCCTGTCCTTGGGCAGCGGTGCCACGCCCTCGACGCTCATGACCACCAGCAGGTCTCCCTCGGCGGCCGAGCATTCCAGGTAGTCGATCGGCGCGGACGGCGGCGCGGGCATCAGGTAGCAGTGCGCCTCGGGGTGGCCGGGGATCTGCGGGCCGGAGCGGAAGATGCCGGTGTCGCCGGTGAACACCGCGGTGTACTCGTTGATCCGCTGCACCTCCTGCTGGTTGAACTGGCGCAGCCGCAGTCCGACCACCAGGTTGTTGCCGTCGTTGCGGTAGGTCCGCACGCCGGTGCCCTTGACGTGCAGCCCCTCCCAGTAGGAGCGCAGCTTGTCGCGCTTGTCCTTGGGGATCTGCTGGAGCTCGGCGTCCAGTTCGTCCGAGATCTGCCCGGCGCCGATCTCGGTGTCGTTGCCGTAACCGCCCTCGTCGGGGCCGAGTTCGAAGCCGGCCGGGACGGGCAGCAGCAGGTCGCGCAGCGAGCCGAAGTGGCTGCCGTTGGACTTGGCGCCGTACGGCGTGGGGGTGGCCGCCGGCGCGGGGGCGCCGGTGGGGCCGGCGGCGGTGGCCGGGGCGGGGTCGTCGTAGCGGGTCTTGATGATGCCGACACCGATGACCACGCCCACCAGCGCGGCGGCCACCGTCGCGGCGCCCGCGCGCAGCAGGCGGCGGGAGGCGGGGCGGGGCACGGCGGGCGACTGCTCGGGGGCGGACCCGGCTGCGGGCGCGGCGGGTTCGGGCGTGGCGGGTTCGGGCGTGGCGGGTTCGGGGGCGGCGGGTTCGGGGGCGGCGGGTTCGGGGGCCGGCGTCGCGGTCACGGAGTCGTCGTCGGTCATGCCAGTCGCTCCCACTGCTGCTTGGCCAGGGCCTTGAGGTCCGTGCCGTCCACCGGCTTCGGGCTGAAGATCTCCACCTTCATCTGCACCGTGCCGCGCTGGGCCTGGGCCTGCCCGTAGTAGTACTGGTCCTCGGTGTCGGACCACTTCCTGGGCGTGAAGTCCACGCTGTAGCCGCCGTTGGCGTCGCCTGCGAAGGGCATCCAGAAGCCGGAGGCGGCCTCGGCCTCGTCGATGTGCTCGGGGGTGTACTGGGTGAGCGAGACGCGGTAGCGGGTGTCGCCCTTCATCCAGTCCACCTCGGCGGCGCGCCGGAAGCCGGAGGAGGCGAGATCCTTGAAGACCAGGGCGGCGTCGCTCTTGCGCTCGGCGAGTTCACCGATCGACATCCAGCCCGGCT
This sequence comes from Kitasatospora sp. NPDC059648, assembly GCF_042734825.1. Classification (NCBI taxonomy): domain Bacteria; kingdom Bacillati; phylum Actinomycetota; class Actinomycetes; order Kitasatosporales; family Streptomycetaceae; genus Kitasatospora; species Kitasatospora sp. NPDC059648. The sequence continues at coordinate 5,380 of NZ_JBHWDU010000084.1, forward strand.
TGTTCGGGTAGTCGCCCCAGGCGGTGCTGCCGTCGGGGGCGCTGACCAGCAGCTTGAGCAGGTCGCCCTCGATGGCCGGCGGCGCGGGCTGCACGGCGGCCAGGGCGGCCGGGTCGACCACCTCGGCCGGGTAGGCGGGCAGGGCCACCTGCAGCGGCGGCAGGGGTGTGGGCGGGCGCTGTGCCTGGACCGCGTAGCCGACGCCGCCGCCGGCCAGGGCGCCGGCGACCAGCGCGCAGACGGACAGCAGCACCGGGCGGGGGCGGCGCGGGGCGCGCGGCGCGGACTCGGGGCCGGCGGACAGGAGGTCGGCACCGTAGGGGTCCTGGTGCGGCGTCTGACCGGCGGACGGGGACGACTCGGTGGACGGCTCGGTGGACGGCTCGTCGGAGCCGGACGGGACGGGCGGCACCGGCGAGACGGGCGGCACCGGCGGCACGGGAGGCACCGGCGGCACGGGAGGCGCCGGGGGGACGGGTGGCAGCGGCGGTTCGGCTGCTGCCGACCGCTCGGCCGACGCGGACGGCGGCTGCTCGGGTTCGGTGGTCACGGAAGTGGCTCCAGACAGGAGGAGGGGAGGACGACGTCGTGGGGCGGGCGCGGGCTCAGCCGCCGGAGGCGAGCCACTCGCGCTGGCGCTTCATCAGGTCGTTGAGCAGCGCCTTGTCCGGCGTGCCCTTGACGTCGACGTCGATGGTGTACTGGACGTCGCCCTGGCTGGAGACGCCGGTCATCGAGCCGGTGTACGCCTCGTGCTTGGGTGTGCGGCGGAAGCCGTGGGCGTTGGGGTCGCCGTCGATGTCGATCGGCTCCTGTGACTTGATGGTGTAGCCCTGGACGAACCTGCTCGCCGTGTCGGCGGAGCCGAAGTGCAGCAGGGTGACGGTCACTTGGGCCTTGCCGTCGGCCGTGCGGTAGGTGCGGGTCGCCCCGTCCCGGTAGCCGAGCCGGTTGAGGATGGTGTCGATGTCGTCCTGCTTGCCGAAGATCTCGGAGACGTCGTCGCGGGTCATCGGCATCCCGTCCGCGGGCCCGTAGGACTCGCCGCCGGCGGGGATCGGGAGCAGGAAGTAGCGCAGGTCGCCCTCGTGCTTGCCGTTGCTGACCGTGCCCTTGACGGTGCTGGCCGGGGCGGGCTCGCTCGGCACGACGGTCGGCACCGGGACGGCGGAGGGCGTCGCGCTCGCGCCGGCGCTCGGCGAGGCGGTGGCGGCCGCGGTGGTGCGGGGTGCGGGCGCGGCGGCCGGGCGGCTGTCGGGCTTTCCGACCGCGACGGTCACCGCGGCGCTGACCGCCGTGACGGCGAGCAGCCCGGCGGTGGCCAGCGCGACGCCGACGGCGCGCGGCAGCCGGCGCGGGGCCGGGGCCTGGTCAACCGCGGGCGCGGGTGCGGGCAGGGGCACGCCAGCCGCTTCCGGCGCGGCTGCGGGCTCGGGTACGACGGCGGGTGCGGCCGGCGGTACGGCGGCCGGTTCCGTCACCGCGGCAGCCGGCTCCGGCGGCGGATCGGTGAAGGCGGCGCTCTCGTTCTCGGGCGCGGACAAAGGACTCCCCCCAAAGGGAAACGTGGGATTTCGCACGCGGGCCACCGTCGGATTCCGCTCCCCCAAGCGGCTGTCCGGACCGTCCGTCACGTGTCTCAGCAGGCATTATGAGAGTCCGGTGACATTCACGCCAACAAAATCAATCACCGCACTCCCGCCCATTGCTTGATGAATTGGACACTCTGTGATCCAACCGCAACACCGCCCCGGCAGCGGCGCTGCGGTGGCCGGGTGACGGGCAGTCGGGACACCGTGCTGGTGGTCGTGCGGGGGCCGAGCGGGGCGGGCAAGTCCAGCGTCGCCGCCGCACTGCGGGCCGCGTACGGGCGGGGTCGAGCGGGTCGTCCCGCAGACCAGCGCGCTGGACGGGACGCCGGCGCGGATCCTCGCCGACACCGCACTGACCCCGCCCGGGTGGGTGCCGCGCCCCTGACGGGGTGTCGTACGGGCGCGGTTTCGGGTCCGGCTTGAGTTGGAGCGCACTCCAAGTCCTACGGTTCCTTCCGTGGTCACCGCCGGTCGGCGGGGACCACGGCACGAGAACGGTACGAGGAGAGGACAGGCGCCATGGGTGTTTCGGAGCAGCACGAGGCCGGGCAGCGGCAGGAGCGTTTCGACCGGGGCATGGAGATGCTCACCCGGGTCGACGGCGAGGGCGGGCAGCGGGTGATCGACGCGCTGGCCGACATCAACCCCGAGCTGGGCCACCAGGTCGTCGCCTGGGGCTTCGGCGAGATCTACAGCCGCCCCGAACTCGTACCGCGAGACCGCCAGTTGGTGACCCTGGGGATGCTCACCGCGCTGGGCGGCTGCGAGCCGCAGCTGGAGGTGCACATCAACGCCGCCCTGAACGTCGGCCTCACCCCCACCGAGATCACCGAGGCCCTGCTGCACTCCGCCGTCTACTGCGGGTTCCCCAAGGCGCTGAACGCCACCTTCGTCGCCAAGAAGGTCTTCGGCGAGCGCGGCCTGCTCCCGGTCGCGGCGAACTGACGCCGCGCCGGGAGCGGGTGCCCGGCCAGCCGGGCTCAGAACTTCGACTCGTAGGCGAAGGCGGCCTTGGTGACGGCGTCCTGCAACGGGGTCAGGCGGTCGACGAGCTGCTGGCGGTCGGTGGAGCGGCCGTCCGCCCACTGGCCGAGGGCGGCGACCATGCCGCGGCCGCCGCTGCCGAAGGCCTGGACCATGCTGCTGTCCGGCGGGAGGGTGCGCAGCCCGGAGGCGGGCGGCGGGGCCTGGGCGGCGACCTCGAAGTCCTCGAAGTCCCTGGAGAGTTGGGTGACCAGGTCGAAGGCGTCCAGCGGGTCCCTCATGGTGAACAGCGCCAGGTTGAACTGGTCGTCCTGGGCGTCCCGGTAGAGGGCGACCTGCTCGCCCAGGCAGCCCTTGCCCGCCTTGATCATGGCGATCAGGGCGGGGGCGACCGAGTCCCGTTCGGTGCACGAGGGCAGGACGGCGGAGGCGACCCTGGTGTAGACGGCGCCGGAGGCCGTCTTCACCTCGGCGGGGAAGGCCTGGTCCAGCGGTATCGGCGGGTGCTCCGCGGCGGTGGAGGCCGGGGTGCTTGCGGCGGCGGCCGTCGGGGTGAGGGCGGCGATGGGGGCCGCGGCGGCCGGGGCGGGCGGGGCGGAGGTGTCCGCGGAGGGCTGCAGGAGTTCGACACCGAGCAGCGTCAGGGCGGCGGCGGCGAGGGCCATGGCCGCGTTGCGCGGCCAGACCCGCTTGGGCTGCGGTTCGGCGGCCCGGCGCTCTGCTTCCTCCTGCGCGGCCACGGCCTGTACGAACTCGTTCCACTGCTCGTCTTCGGACCTGTCCCGGCTCCGGCCCGGGTCGTCGTTTCGCATACCGACGTACGGTAGTGATCACGACTGACACCTTTCGCCACGGGATGGTCACGTCTTGATCAACTCCTGCCGTCGGGACCCAGCCCACTGCGTCGGAAGTGGTGCGAGGATGGGCGCGGGCAGCTGCCGGAGTGGGTGGCCCGGGCCGAGGACGAAAACCCTGTGCGGCACGGGAGTTGAGGCAGACCAGCCTTACGCCCGGGGTGTCGGCGAAGGCGGGTCGGTGGTGCCGAAGGTGCGGCGGTAGGCGCCGGGGGTGGTGCCGAGGGCGGTGCGGAAGCGGCGGCGCAGGTTGACGGCGGAGGCCAGGCCCACCCGGGCGGCGACGGCCTCCACCGGCAGGTCGGTCTGCTCCAGCAGGGCCCGGGCGGCGTCGATGCGCCGGGCCAGCAGCCACTGGCCGGGGCTGGTGCCCAGCTGCTCGGTGAAGCGCCGGGCCAGGGTGCGCCCGGACAGTCCGGCGCGGGCGGCCAGGCCGTCCAGGGTCAGCCGCTCCCCCAGTCGCTCCTGGGCCCACTCCAGCAGCGGGGCCAGCGACTCGTCCGCGCGGGCGGGCACCGGGGCGGCGGCGTACTGCAGCTGGCTGCCCTCGCGGTGCGGGGGCAGCACCATGTGCCGGGCGACCTGGGCGGCGTAGGCGGCGCCGTGGTCGCGGCGCAGCAGGTGCAGGCACAGGTCGATGCCCGCTCCGGAGCCGGCGCTGGTGGCGACGTCGCCGTGGTCGACGTAGAGCACGTCCTGGTCGACCTCCAACGCCGGGTGCTGGGTGGCGAGTTGGGCGGTGCGGGCCCAGTGGGTGGTGGCGCGGCGCCCGTCGAGCAGTCCGGCCTGGGCCAGGACGAAGGCGCCGGTGCAGATGGAGACGATCCGGGCGCCGCGGGCGTGGGCGGTGCGCAGCGCGTCCAGGACGGCGGCCGGCGCGGGCGAGCCGGGCGGCTGCCAGCCGGGGACGACGACGGTGTCGGCCCGCTCCAGCGCCTCCAGGCCGTCCTCGACCAGCAGCGGGACGCCGAGGGTGGTGGGCAGCGGGCCGGGGGCCTCGGTGCACAGGGCGAAGTCGTAGTAGGTGGGCAGTCCGGCGCGTTCGGTGCCGAAGGCCTCGGCGGCGCAGGCGAGTTCGAACGGTGCCTGGGGTGCGCCGAGCAGGGCCACCACCCGGTGGCGGGGTGCTTTCGCGGCAGGGGCGTTCATGGCAGGAATGTACCTGAGGATGTCTTTCGGGACACTGGGGCGGGCGGGGGGCGGGCGGCCACAGTGGGGGCATGGACGAGAACGACGCACTGAAGACGACCCTGCTGGCCGACGACGTGGAGCCGGTGGAGGTCGGACCGGGGATCCTGCGGCGCCGGCTGACCGCCACCGGGTACGCCCGCGCCTGGCTGATCGACTTCGCGCCGGGCAGCCGGTGGCCGGAGGTGGACGTGCACGACACCGAGGAGCGGTACTACGTGCTCAGCGGTGAGGTGATCGAGGGTGAGGAGCGCCACCCGGCGGGCAGTTACGTGGTGTTCGCGCCGGGCAGCCGGCACCGGCCGCGCACCGAGACCGGCGCGCGGATCCTGGGGATCACCCTGTCCACCGTCTGACGGCGGGGGCGGGTGCCCGGCCGGTCGTGACGATGTCGCGGGCTTGTCACCGTTGTGGGGCAGGCGTGGCCACGGGGGTCGGGCGGCCCGGGGACCGGGTACCGGGACGGGTGGCGGGACCGCGGCATCGGGGGCCGCGGCATCGGGGGGCAGGGCCGATGGGGACGGGAGCGGTCCGGGCGGGAGCGGCCGGGGACCGGCTGGTGCGGGGCTGCGTGGCGGTGGCCGTGGCGGCGGTGGTGACGCTGGCGCTCGCGGGCTCGGCGGCGGTGTGGCGGTGGTCGCAGGACGATCCGGTGGGCGGGTGGCTGTGGTGGCTGTGCGCCGGCGCGGCGGCGGTGGCCCTGGCGGCCTCCGCCGTGCGGCGCGGGCGCGATCCGCGGGCGCCGGTCGGGATGGGCACGCGGGCGGTGGGGGCGCTGCTGCTGACGCTGGTCGCGGTGTTCCTGGCCGCGCAGGTCGCCGGCACCGTACGGGAGCGGCTGAGCCACCCGCGCAGTACGGCGGCCCGGGTGACGGGCTGCCGGGTGAGCGGCCAGGAGCCGGGCGGGGAGGGCGGCGGCCTGGGGGCGAAGACCTACGCCTGCACCTTCCGCTGGAGCGTCGACGGGCGGGAGTTCGGCGCGGAGCGGCCGGAGGGGCCCTACCCGCAGGGCAAGGAGGTCACCGTGTGGCTGGACGGGCGGGGGCGGATGAGCACCGGGCGGCCGAGCTGGCTGTCGGTGCCGCTGTTCGCCGCCCCCGTCCCGTTCGCCCTGTACGGCGCGGTGTTCCTGGGCCGCTGGGCGGCCCAGGACACGGCGGGGTGGTGGCGCCGGGCGGCGCGGCAGTGAACCGGCCGCCGGGTGCGCCCCGGTGGCGGGCCGTCGCCGCCGGGCGGCGGCTCGGCTACGCCGACGTCCCGAGGAGGGCGAGCACCTCGCGCACCGCCACCTGCCCGGCCCTGCGGTAGGCGTACTCGCTGGTGTCGACCTCGTGCACCACAGTGCGGTGCACCACCAGCGCCAACGCCACTGCGGTGCCCGGCAGTTGCTCGGCCAGCTCGGCGCGCACGCCCTGCGCCAGGGCCGCGTGGTAGCGGTCGAGGTCCTCCTGCGGCACCGGGCCGCCGTACACGGTGGCGTCGGCGGCGACCTCCAGGTGCACGCCCTCCTCCCACGGCTCGAAGTCGACCAGGGCGTCCGCCACCGAGCTCGGGCAGCCGCTCTGCCGCACGAAGCGGGCCCGCACGCCGCGTACCGGTCGGGGCGGGAAGGCCTCCGGTCCGGCGGTCGCGGCGGTCGCGGCGGTCATCAGGAGTGGGTGATCTCGACCTTGGTGACCACCACGTCCTCGACCGGGCGCTCGCCCTCGGTCGGGGCGGCGGCGATCGCGTCCACCACGGCCTTGGAGGCGGCGTCGGCGACCTGGCCGAAGATGGTGTGGCGGCGGTTGAGGTGGGCGGGGGTGCCCACCGTGATGAAGAACTGCGAACCGTTGGTGCCCGGGCCGGAGTTGGCCATGGCCAGCAGGTACGGCTTGTTGAAGAACAGCTCCGGGTGGAACTCGTCCGCGAAGGCGTAGCCCGGCCCGCCCGTGCCGGTGCCGGTCGGGTCGCCGCCCTGGATCATGAAGCCCTTGACCACCCGGTGGAACGTCGTCCCGTCGTAGTACGGGCCGCTGCCCGGCCCACCGGTGCGCGGGTCGGTGTACTCCCGCTCTCCCTCGGCGAGTTCGACGAAGTTGCGGACCGTCTTCGGCGCGTGGAACGGGAACAGTTCCAGCCGGATCGGGCCCGCGGTGGTGTGCAGGGTGGCGAACCGGGCGTTGGCCACGGGTGTCTCCTTCTTCGTCGGTCCTGTGCGGTACTCGGACGGAAATCCTGGCACATGACAGGATTCGTGGCCGAACCGGTGGGGGAGAAGAGGGGTCCGTGATGGTCGGAGCGGTGCTGGTCGGAGTGCTGGTGCTGGTGCTCACCGGGTGCGGGTGCGTGGTGTGGGCCGAGCGCGGCGGTCCGCGCTGGACGCGCGCGGTCGCGGCGCTGACGCTGGCCGCGGGCGACCTGCTGCGCGGCGCGCAGCAGCGCCGGCGGCGGCGGGAACGGCGGGAGCGGTGGCTCCTGGGCAAGGGCGGCGGCGGCGGGGACGGCGGGGAGTGAGCGTTGATGGTTGAGCGGGACGAGCGGGACGGGCAGTACGAGCGGGACGGGCGGGACGGGCAGCGGCTGCGCCGCGTCTTCGAGGCGGTGCTGGCCGAGGCCCTGGCCGGGCGCGGGGTGGCGACCTGCCTGGGCCTGGACCAGGAGACCGAGGAAGCGCTGTGGGCGGTGTACGACGCCGCAACCGGGTACCGCGCCGGTCCGGAAACGGCCGAGGAACTGGTGGCGGCCGCCCGGCAGGCCTTCGAGGGGCAACTGGACGGCTCCAACGCGGCGCGCTGGCGCGCGCAGCTCGCGCGGAAGTTCGCCGAACGCGGGCGCTGAGCACGGGTTGCTGAGCGCGGGTTGCTGAGCGCGGGCGTCCCCGGCCGCCGCGGGGTGCGCGGCGGCCGGGGACGCGAGCGGGTGTCAGCTCTCGGTGGAGCGGCGGCGGCGCGAGACCGCGACCAGCGCCGCACCCGCGGCCAGGGCGGCGGCGGCACCGCCGGCCTCCCAGCCGAGGCCCTCGGTGCCGGTGGCGGCGAGCGAGCCGGTGCCGGCGGCAGCGGTGGTGCCGCTGCCCGTGGTGGCGCCGGTGGTGGCGGCGGTGTCGGCGGCCGTGGTCAGGCCCGCCTGCTGGACGGCCTGCGGCCGCTGGGCACCCTGGCCCTGCTGCCCGGCGCCCTGGTCGGCGGGCTTGTCCGCCGGCTTGTTCGCGGCGGCCTCGTCCGCGGCGCGGGCCGTGGCCCAGCCCTCGGCGAGGAACGCGGCGATGCCGGCGTCGCCGCCCTCGAACGCCTTGGCGGCGGCGGCGCGCACCGCCGGGCCGCCGGTCTCCATGAGCTGGGAGACCTTGATGCGGTTGTCCGTGGCGCGCAGCTTGGGCAGGTCGCGCAGGAACTGGGCGACGTCGGCCGGGGTGCCGGCGAGCGCCTTCTTGGCGGCCTCGACGGTGTGCGGGCCGGTGTTCTTGTCGGCCAGCGAGGCGACCACCGCGACGCGGTTGTCCGAGGCCTCGGCGGCGGGCCAGCCCTCGGCGAGCCACTTGGCGACGTCCGCGTCGCTGCCGTCCAGCGCCTTGTTCGCGCCCTCGCGCGCCTCGCGGCCGCCGGTGGCCAGGATCTGCGAGACCTTGACCCGGTTGTCGTCGGCGCGGTTCTTGGCCAGCTCGACCGTCAGGAAGTGCCGCAGCTCGGCCGCACCGCCCCTGAGCGCCTTCTGGGCCGCCTCGCGCACCCCGCGGCCGGTGTTCGGGTCGGCCAGGATCTTCTGGATCTCGGCCCGGTCGGCGTCCTCGGCCTGGGCGGCGGGCAGATCCTGCGCGAAGAACCTCAGGACCGCCGCGTCGCCGCCGTCCAGCGCCTTGCTGGCCGCCGCGCGCACGGCCGGGCCGCCGCCGTCCATGGTCTGGGTGAGCTTCACCCGCAGGTCGTCCATGCGGTTCCTGGGCAGCTCGACCGTCAGGAAGTGCCGCAGCTCGGCCGCACCGCCCCTGAGCGCCTTCTCGGCTGCCTCGCGCACCCCGCGGCCGGTGTCCTTGTCGGCCAGGATCTTCTGGATCTCGGCGCGGTCGCGCTGCTCCTGCCCCTCGGGGGCCTTGGGGCCGCTGCTGTTGCCCGGGCCGCCGTTGACGCCGTCGTCGCCGGGGGTGACGTCCGGGGCGGAACCCGAGGCGGTGTCAGGACCGGAGACCCCGGTCGGCTGGGGGGCGTCGGCGGCGGAGGCCGAGGCGGGGAACAGAACGGCGGGGGCCAGGACGGCGGCGGCGACGACGGTGGACACCCGGGGCAGCTTCATGCAGTGAAACCCGTCTTTTCCTGTGAAGGGATCATGAACGCCCCACAGCATAGATCCTCTTTTACGCTTGCCATACCAGATATTTGCCACCTTCCCCGGCCCCTCCCCGGCCCCTCCCCGGGCCGTGCCGACGGCGTGTCACACCTGTCGGCGGCACCCCCTACGGTGGGGCGGGTGAGCTTTCATCTCGTCGTCGGACACGGGCCCGCCGGGGCCGCCACCGCCCGTCTGCTGGCCGGACAGGGCCACCGGGTCCGGGTCGTCACCCGCAGCGGGCGCGGCGGCGAAGCGGCCGTCGAAGGCGTCGAGCACCTCGCCCTGGACGCGACCGACCCCTCCCGCCTGGCCCGGGCCGCCCGCGGCGCCGACGCGATCCACGGCTGCGCCGCGCCGCCGCTGCACCAGTGGGCCACGCGGTGGCCCGCCCTCGCCTCCGCGCTGTGCGCGGCCGCCGAGGACAGCGGCGCCGTGCTGGTCATGCTCGGCAACCTGTACGGCTACGGCCCGGTCGAGGGGCCGATGACCGAAGGCCTGCCGCTCGCCGCGACCGGCCCCAAGGGCCGCGTGCGGGCGGCGGCCTGGGAGCAGGCGCGGGCCCTGCACGAGGCCGGGCGCATCCGCGCCGTGGAGGTGCGGGCTTCGGACTTCTTCGGCCCCGGTGTCACCGACGGCGGCCACCTGGCCTCCCGCGCGATGCCCGCGCTGCTCAAGGGCCGTCCGGTCTCCGTCCTCGGCGACCCGGACGCCCCGCACAGCTGGACCTACCTGCCCGACGTGGCCCGCGCGATGGCCGAACTCGCCACCGGGGAAAGGGCCTGGGGCCGCCCCTGGCACGTCCCCACCGCCCCCGCCCTGCCCGTGCGCACCATGGTCGAACGCCTCGCCGCCGAGGCCGGCACCGCCCCCGTCCCGGTGCGGCGTCTGTCCCCCGCTGTCCTCGCCGTGGCCGGCCTCTTCTCCCCCCTGCTGCGCGAACTGCGTGAGACCCGCTACCAGTTCGACCGCCCCTTCGTCATGGACTCCTCCGCCTGCGAGGGCGCCTTCACCCTCCGCGCGACCCCGCTGGAGCAGCAGCTCACGGCGACGGTCGACTGGTGGCGCGAGCGGCTGCGGACGGCCTGAGCGGCGAAGGCCGGGGCGAGCTGACGGGCCGACGCGCGGGGCGGTTGCGGGGCGTGGCAGGATGGCGACCGCGCGTACGCGAATCGCCGTGCGTTTCGCTCGCAGTTCGTCTGCCCAGGATCGGGGGGTCCTCTTGTCCACGCCCAGAATTCCGGTCGCCGCGGTCGTCGTCGCCGGTGCCGCCGTCGTCGCGCTGACGGGGTGCGCGTCCAACGACATGGACCTGTCCGGCTCGCCCTCGGCCGCCTCCGCCTCGCCCACCGCCGCGCCCGTCCCGCCCACCGTCTCCGGCTCGCCCGTCCCGGGCAGTCCGAGCGCCACGCCGAGCGGCCCCAAGCCGCTGAGCGGACGGCAGTTGAAGCCGCTGCTGCCCACCTCGGCGACCCTGCCGGCCGGTTGGACGATGAAGGACAGCACCGAGTCCGACACCGGCGACGCCTTCGAGGACGAGCCGAACCCGACGCTGCTGAACAACCCCTGCACCTGGCTCTCCACCGCGAGCGGGGGCACGCTCGGGCTCGGCTACCAGAGCGCGCACGCCATGGAGATGGTGTCCGACGGCGACAACGAGTCCCGGATCGACCTGGGCTCCTACTTCCCCGGCACCGCCGTCAAGCAGCTGGACCTCATCCGCTCCTACGCCGACAAGTGCAAGTCGTACACCGGCCAGGACTGGGACAAGAAGCCCGTGCCGCACACGGTGACCGTCACCCCGGTGCCCAACCTCGGCGACGAGGCCATCGACCTGGTGAACACCCCGAAGGGCCCGTACGCCACCCAGGAGGTGCTCGCCGTCCGGATCGGCGACAAGATCCTCTTCCTGGACGGCGACAACGTCGTGGACCGGCTGCCGCACATCAAGGACCTCGCGGCCCCGATCGCCAAGCACATCAAGGAAGTCGCCCCCTGATGCCGCCGGTCCGCGGGGTTCAGTGCTCCTTGAGGCTGTCCGCGCCCCGGTAGCCGGCCGGCACGCCCTCGATCAGGATGATGTCGGCGTTCATGTGCCGGGTGCGCAGCGGCAGGATCTCCCGGTAGGCGGGCGAGTCCCACCAGGCGCGGGCGCGGTCGAGGTCGGGGAACTCGATGACGATCGTGCCGCCCGTGCCCCAGCGGCCCTCCACCGTCTCGTACCGGCCGCCGTGGACGACGAAGCGGCCTCCGAACGGGTCGAGGGTGGCGTCGATGCGCTCCAGGTACTCGACGATGTCGGGGCCGAACTCGACCGAGTGGACCTGGGCGATCGCGTAGGCGGTCATGGGGTGCTCCTGAGGGGCTCGTGGTGGGTGGTTCCTGCTGGCGTCCCCGACGGTAGGCCGCGGCGGGTGCCCGGCGAATCAGTCACGCATCGGTAGGGGTGACGTACGTACGGCCCTGATGGTTCGTGTAGCATCCGCCCGGCTCAAACGCTTGATCGAGATGAAGTGGGGTGGGGCGGCGTGCCGGAGATGGCCGGGGGCGGGCCGCAGGACGGCAGAACGACGACGCGGCGCCGTCGGGCCGTCGCCCTCGCGGCGGGGGCGTGCGCCCTCGATGTGGCGGGCCTCGGCGGGGTGCTGCTGCTCACCGGCTCGCCGGCGTCGGCGCCGGCGTCGCCTTCGGCGGAGACGGCGAGCACTGCCCCGGCGCCGCTCCCGGCCGAGACGCCCGCGGCCGTTCCGGTGGACGACGGGACCGGGGCCGCGCCCGAACCCGCCGCCGGCCGCGATGAGCACCGGCGCCAGGGCTCGCCGGGGTAGTGCGGGTGATCTTCCGGTGAGTAGGGTGAACCCTCGGATCGCGGGCGGCCGTTCGTGCGCCGCCCTGGGGGATCCGCGCTTGACCGCTGACGCTTGCCGTGCACGTGGGCGCCTCTGCGGCGGGACGGTGCGCCGCGCAGCGATGTCGCGTTCCCGGCCGCGGGGTGTTCGCGCTGTCGGGGCGGGTGACGCGCGTGGCGCCGCCAGCGAGCCGCAGGGGGCCAGAAAGTGAGTCGTAGACAGATGCAACCGACGTTCGTACTGGTTCACGGAGCTTTCGCGAACTCCTTCTCCTTCGCGCCGCTCCAGGCCGAACTCGGCCTCCTCGGCCACCGTTCGGTCGCCGTCGACCTGCCGGGGCACGGGTTCGCCGCGACGTACCCGCGGGCCTACCAGGCGCCGCAGGACCTCGCGCAGCTCGCGACCGCGCCCGGGGCGATCAAGGGCGTCACGCTCGCGGACAACGCCGAGCACCTCATCGGGATACTGGAGCGGGCCAAGCGCAACGGGCCGGTCGTCCTCGTCTCGCACAGCCGCGGCGGGATGACGGCCACCGTCGCGGCCAACCGGCGCCCCGACCTGATCGACCGCATCGTCTACGTCTCCTCCTGGTGCCCCGTCGACCTCGACGTCAGCGCCTACTACGCCGAGCCCGAGATGGCCACGGTCGACGCCGCGGGGCTGGCCTCGGCGATGGTCGCCGACCCCGCCGAAGTCGGGCTGCTGCGCTGCAACTTCCGCACGGCCGACCCCGGCGTCCTGGCGTCCTTCAAGGCGGCCTTCCTCGCCGACGGGACGGACGAGGAGTTCATGGCCTTCCTCAGCACCTTCCAGCCCGACGAGAACCTCGACGCCGGCACGCCCGAGGACCGGGCGCAGGCCGACAGCTGGGGGCGGATCCCCAGGACGTACGTCCGGCTGACCGAGGACACCAGCGTGCCGCTGGCCATGCAGGACCGGATGATCCGCGAGGGCGACGCGCTGACGCCGGAGAACCCCTACGACGTCCGCACGCTGACCAGCAGCCACCTGAAGTGGCTGGTCGACCCGGCGCCGGCGGCCCGGGTGCTGGCGGAGGTCGCCGCACTGCTGCCGTCCGGGGCCTGACCGGAGCCGGCTGGCGCCCGCCGGGACGAACGGAACGGCCCCGCCGCCCCGGACCACGGGGCGGCGGGGCCGCCGCATCGCAAGACGGAGGAGCGAGGCGCAGGAGCAAGGCCCAGCGACGGGGTCACGCACCTGACCTGCACCCGCAGGGCGCGGTAATCCGGGTGACAGCGGTGGCCCGGCCGACCATCATCGGTCGGTGGCCGACACCGTGGACGTTCTGGAACTGCGCATCATCTGCCCGCCGGCGGCCGAGGTCGGCCTGGAGGTCCGCCCGGTCATCGGCGGACGGGACGTGTTCGCCGGCTCCCCCTACCGGAGCGTCAGACCACGGCACCTGCTGGGTTCGGCCGGGCTGCTGCGGGCCACCGCCGCCCCTCGCGAGGTCCGCATCGCCAGGGCCGGATGCGTGGAGGAGTGCTGCGGCGCCGTCCACGTGACGATCAGGCGCGAGAGGGAGCACGTGCTGTGGACGGGCTGGCGCAATCCGATGGACAAGGATTTCGGCCTGGCCGACTGCCGGTTCTCCGCCGCCCAGTACGACGCCGAGGTCGCCCGGGCCGAGGCGGACCGCAGGTGGCAGTGGCCCGGCGCCGTGGTCGCCGACCTACTCGAAGCGAAGCTGACGGGAGACGGCAGCGGGCTGGCCGCGTGGGACTGCGAGCTCGAAGCGATCTGGGACAGTTGGACCGAACCCGACCGGATGGACGTCGTGCTGCGCCATCCCCGCGACTGCGACGAACGCGAGGACCACTGGCTCCAGTTCGGGATCAGGCTGCCGATCTGCGCGGACGACCCGGCCCGCCAGGCGGAGCGACTCGAAGCCCGGCTGACCGCCGGGGATCCCCGTGCCACGGCGCAGGTCTGGGGCGGTTCGCAGACGGCCGCCGAGAAGCTCGGCTACCGCTGGCCGCCGGAGTACCCCTGGGACTCGTGAGCAGGTGACCGTCCTTCCGGTCCGAGGGATACCTGCGTCGTTCCGTCACGGCTGATCGGTACCGCGGAAACGGCCCGGTCGCCACGAGATCCCGGAACCGAGTCCGTGCCGCAGGAACCAAGAGCGGGACAGGTGGGGGCAATCCCCTGCCGAACGCCCTCCTCAGGCCCAGGGCAGGGACGAGCGGGTGCGCCAGTAGTCCTCGGCGGGTTCGGCCATCGCGGCCAGCGGGGCGAGGTCCTCCGGGGTGAGCGCGACGTCGGCGGCGGCGAGGTTGGAGGCGAGCTGGTCGAGGGTGGCGGCGCCGGACAGGACGACGTCGGCCCAGGGCTGGGCGGCGGCCGCGGCCAGGGCGAGGGCGTCGGGGGTGGTGGCGGTGCGGGTGGCGAGGGTGCGCAGCGGGGCGGTGTCGTCCCCGGTGGCGTTGCGGCCGGCCAGGCGGCCGTTGGCCATGCCCTCCTTGACGACGACCAGCCAGCCGGCCCGGTGGGCCTCGGCGAGGGCGGGGGCGGCGGAGGTCTCCAGCAGGTTCCAGGTGGCCTGGACGGCGGTGAACAGCGGGCGGCCGTCCACGGTGACGGCCAGCGCCCGGCGGATGGCCTCGCCCTGGGCGGGGCCGCTGGTGGACACGCCCACCCGTACGCCCTCGGCGGCGAGGTCGGCCAGGCGCCGGTGCAGGGCGGGGTCGGTGAGGGCGGGGCTGTCGGCGGTGACCGAGTGGACGAGGTAGACGTCCAGGCGGGGGCCGAGCAGGGCGCGACTCTCGCGGATCTGGCGGTCGTAGACCGCCGTCGAGTGCTCCTTGACCTCGTGCGCGGCGACGCCGCTGGTGCGCCAGTCGGCGGTGTAGGTGTAGCCCCACTTGCTGCCGACGGTCACCTGGGCCGCGGCCTGGGGGTGTTCGGTGAGCCACTGGGCGAGGAACTGCTCGGCGCGCCCGTAGGAGCGGGCGGTGTCGAGGTAGCGCACGCCGGCGGCGTACGCGGCGTCGAGCAGGGCGTGGGTGCGCTCGCGCAGGGCCTCGACGGTGCGCTCGGCGGGCAGGTCGTGCGCACGGCCGAGGGTGATGTAGCCGGGACGGCCGACCGCCGCGGTGCCCAGTCCCAGGCGCGCGGCGTGCGGGCGCCCGGTGTGCGGGCCCGCGGTGTCGGCGGCGGGGGCGGTGGGGGTGGCGGCGGCGGGATCGGTCGGCACGGCGGGGTCTCCTCGGGCGGGCGCGGGGTGCTCGCCTGGGACTTTAGCCGCCACCCGGTCCCGGGCCGGTGGCCGGCTGGACCAGGCGCAGCACGGAGTTGACGCAGTCGCGCGGTGTGCCCGGCCAGTGGCGGTCGTTGCCGGTGAGCAACCGGCTGTGCACGCCGTCGCGTTCGGTGAGCGGTCCGGGGTGGGGCGCAGGGGGGTCAGACGGTCGGCGACCGGGCGGGCCCGGGGCGTGCCGGGATGTGCCGGCGGCGGTGCGGCCGCCCGGGCCGTACGGGCGGCCCGGGCGGAGAACGGGGTGCGGTGGCAGGGCGTGGGAACGGGCGGCGGTGGCAGGGCGTGGGAACGGGCGGCGGTGCGAGAGCACGGCAGGCCCCGTGGGGCCGAACTCCCTCGCCACAAATCGACCTGACGAGACATCAGATGCGCTGGTCGGCACCCGCCGGCTGCCCGGCCAGGATGTCAGCCACCGCTACGCGGGTCAACCGGAGTTGATTGCGGGCCCATTCGGATCCATGCCAGCTGATGCCGTTCGGCTATCGTGACCTGGCCGGCCCTGTCCGTCCGTCGAGGTCGCGGCGCAAAGGGCCCGGGTGTGAGGAAGGTGGGGAATGACGGAGTCGACGGGGGACGGCGTTCAGGTGGAACCGGAGGGCGCTCCACCGGAGCTGAACGGCCACCCGGACGAGCCCGGGGGCGGATCCGGGGACGGTCCGGCGAGCGCGGAGGCGAGCGGGCTGGCGGCCCGGATCGAGGCGCTGTTCCACACCGTCCGCCGCCCCGACCGCGAGCAGTACACCAACGAGGAGGTGGCCCGGGCCTGCCGCGAGGCGACCGGGGAGTCCTTCTCCACCACCTACCTGTGGCAGCTGCGCACCGGGCGCCGGGACAACCCGACCAAGCGTCACCTGGAGGCGCTGGCCCAGTTCTTCCAGGTCCCGCCCGCCTACTTCTTCGACGAGCGGCAGGGCGCCGAGATCGCCAAGGAGCTGGCACTGCTCGGCGCGCTGCGCGACGCGGGCGTGCGCAGCCTGGCGCTGCGGGCGGTGGGCCTGTCGCCGGAGGGCCTGGACACCGTCAGCGAGCTGGTCGACGTGATCGCCCGCCGGGACGCGGCGCGCAAACGCCCCTCGCCCTGAGACCGGGGACCGCTGACCCGGGGACCGTTGGCCCTGGGGAGCGAGATCCGAGGCCCGGGACGTGTGCACGGGGTGGAGCTGGAGGGGAGCTCGGCTTGTGGGGTGACGTGAGGGGTGGCCGGGGCTACCAATCCACGCTGCGGCGATGTCGCCGGATGGCCGAACAGCTGGAGCTGCCGCGCCCGTTCGACCCGGTGGCGCTGCTGGAGCAGCTCGCCGTGCGGCGCGGGCGGCCGATCGAGCTGCTGCCGGTGCCGGCCCGTCCGCACGCGCCCTGCGGGCTGCTGGTCTCCACCCTGGAGGCGGACTACATCCTGTACGCGGCGGACACCGGCGCGCTGCACCAGCGGCACATCCTGGTGCACGAGATCGCGCACCTGCTGCTCGACCATGCCGGGTCCGCGCCGCTGGCCCCCGCCGCCGCGCTGCTGCCCAACCTCTCCCCCGCGCTGGTGCAGCGGGTGCTGGGGCGCACCAGCTACGACGAGCCGCAGGAGCGGGAGGCGGAGCTGCTGGCCTCGGTGATCCTCAACCGGGCGGACCGGGCGGACGCCGCCGACCGGCCGGGCCCGGCGCCGGCGCGCGGTTCGCTGGACGCGCTGGGCCTCCTGCTGAGCAGCGGCCGCAGCCCGGAACCGGGGCCCGCCGACGGCGAACGGCCGGACGGCGGACCGGGGGACGGCGGAGCGGAGGAGGGACGGCCGTGAGCGACCTGGCCCTGTACCCCGTCGGCCTGTTCTTCGTCCTGAGCGGTGCCCACTTCGCCCGCAGCCGCATCGACTCCCGCGCCGCCGCCCGCTACACCTGCTACGGCACCGCCCTGCTGGGCGCCGCCCTGCTGGTGCTCGCCCCGCCGACCGTACGGGCGGTGCAGGGCACGGGGGTTCCGGTGCTCGCGGTGCTGGTGATCGTGCTCGGCGACGGACTGCGCGACGGCGCGGCCGCGGCGATCCGGCTGCTCGTACCGGCGCTGAGGGCGGCCGACGCCGCGCACGCCGCCGCACGGCCGGGCAACGCCGAGGGCGCCGGCCCGGCGCTGCGCCGCCCCGAGGTACGGGGCGGGCTGGCCCTGCTGGGCGCGGTGCTGGGGCTGCGGCTGGCGCTGATCACCGCGGCCGCGCCGGGCCTGGCGGGCGAGGAGCTGACCGTCGGTCCCGAGCTGTCCGCGCGCCTGGCGCTGGCCGGGTACACCGCCGTGGGCATGCTCCACACCGCCGTGTGCCTGGTCGCGCTGCTGCGCGAACTTCTCCGGCGCGCCCGGGCGGCCGGCCCCGGGCGGCTGGGCACCGGGCTGCGGCTGCTGGCCGGCGGGCTGGTGGCCGGGCTGCTGTGGAACGCCTGGAGCATGGACGACGTGCTGCGCGCGGCCGCCACCGGCAGCCAGGACGGCCCCGAGGACACCCTGTGCGCCGTCCTGGGCGGGCTGTGCGCGGCCCTGATCGCCGCGGGCCTGGGCAGCACACTGTGGCCCGCCGCGGCCGGGGCCGTACGGGGCTGGGTGCGCGCCCACCGCCGCTACCGGGCGCTCGCCCCGCTCTGGCGCGACCTGCACACCGTGCTGCCGGAGATCGCCCTCGGCCCGGCCCGCCGCCTGCCGCTGCCCCCGCGCGACCCGCAGTTCGCGCTCTACCGGCGGATCATCGAGATCCACGACGCCCGCCTGATTCTGCGCCAGCACGCCGACCCGCGTACCGCCCGGTGGCTCGACCACGCCACCCGCCGCTTCCCGCCGCCCTCCGCCCACGCCGCCGCCACCGCCGAGGCGGCGGCGCTGGCCGCCGCCCTGGAGCTGGCCGCGTCCGGCGCCGCACCGCAGGAGGCCGTCCTGTCCGCCGCACCCGGGACGACCGCCATGGACACCATGGACGGCGAGGCCGAGCACCTCGCCCAGCTGGCCCGCGTCTACGCCACCTGCCCCGCCGTCGCCGAGGTCCGCACCCGCGCCCGCGCCCGCGCGGAACGGGCCGAAAGGGCCGAAAGGGCCCGCGCCGAACGGGCCGAGGGGGCGCTGCGGTGAGATCCTGACGGCCTGCCCGGAGCTGTATCCGCCCGGGATCGTCGCCGTCGACATCGACGATCCCCGCCTGGAGCCGTAGGGGCGCTGCGGGGAGAGGCCGGGGACGCGTTGCCCGGGCGACGGCGCGCGCCCACCTGCCAGGGACCCGCCCGGCCGCAGCGCCCGGGCCGCGGCGCTTCGACGGTGGCGCTTCGGCGGTGGCGTTTCAGCCGTAGCGCGTCAACCGGCCTGGTCGGTCAGCGCCTTGACCAGCGCGACGGCCTCCTTGAGGCCGAGGTCGGGGCGCGCGGTGCGCAGCTCGCGGACGGCCTTGACCTCGGCCGTGCGGGGGTCGATGCCGGCCAGCGCCAGGACGTTGCGCGCCCATTCCACCCCGGCCGCGCCGCCGCTGGGGACGAAGTCCTCCACGATCCGGATCGCGCGGCGCAGGCCCGGGACCTCCTCCTGGCCGGCGGTGTCCAACGCGGCCCGCAGGGCTACCCGGAGGGCTTCGAGGTTGGCCGGCTTGGCGCGGTTGTACAGCGGGTTGAACATGGTGGTTCCTCGTGTTCCGATCGGTTTTCGCTCTGCGCTCTTCGGGGATCGGGCACGGGCCGTCCAGTCCTCCCCGGGGTTCTCCTGCGGCCCGGTTCGGCCGCAGCCGGCCGCGGCGTCGCCGCGGTCACGTCCCCGCCTCCCCCCGCGCGCATGCCCGCCACGCTAGTACTTGCCTGACGGGAAAGTAAATGCCAGGATCGAAGGCCCGCTCAACCATGCCCAGGAACCGCGGAGTTGGAGACCTGATGGCCGCTCACCACATCGACCCCGCGGACGCGCTCGCCTGCCTGCGCGCCGCGCACCGGGCCCGGGCGGCGGCCCGGCCCCGCCCGCTGCCGCACTGGTACCCGGCCACGGCCGCCGGGCTGTTCGCGCTGGGGTTCGTCCTGCTCGGCCTGTCGGTGCTGCTGCCGCAACGGCTCTGGCTGCCGGCCGCGGGCCTGCAACTGGCCGCGGCGGCGGTCCTGATCGGTCACGTCGTGGTCAGCCACCGCGCCGAGCACCGGCCCGGGATCGTCCCGGCCCTGCCCGGCCCGGGCGCCTGGCTCCCGGCCGCGGCGGCCCACCTGCCGGCGCTGGCCGCCTCCGGGGCGCTGGGCCTGGCGTTCGGGCCGGCCGGGTTCCTGCTCGCCCTCGGCCCCGCCTGCGGCCTCGCCCACCTGCTGCGGCTGCGCCGCAGGCGGGCGCGGGCGGACGCCGAGTGAACGCCCAACCGCCCGCCCCCGCCCCGGCGTTCGACGAGCTGATCCACCAGCCCACCCGGCTCACCGTGGTGGCCTTCCTCTCCGGCTGCGCCGAGGCGGAGTTCCGCGCCGTGCGGGAGAACTGCGGGGTCTCGGAGTCGGCGCTGAGCAAGGTGGTCGGCGTCCTGGAGGCCGCCTCCTACGTCACGGTCCGCCGCGGCTACGTCGGCAAGCGCCCGCGCACCTGGCTGCGCCTGAGCCCCGAGGGCCGCCGCGCCCTGGCCTCCCATCTGGCCGAACTCCAGCGCATCGCGGCCACCGCCACCGCCCTCGCCGCCGCCCTGGAACAGCAGCCGCCCCAGGCCTGACCGCTGCGCGGGTAGTCGGCCCGGCCGGCTTCCCGGGCGGCGACGGGGCGGGTGCGCCCGCCCCGGCCACGGCGGGCCGGGGCGGGCGTTGCCGTGCGCTTCGGCGGGCAGGGGCCGGCGGAAAGGAATATGGTCCGTCTTCGTCCACCGTGTCGATCTGCCGCCGCGCCGTTCGACCTTGGGATGGAGAGGGTCGGCAGGCGACCCCGTTCGAGGAGGTTGAGATGGCGAAGTACATGCTGATCATGCGGGGCACGGACGAGTCCATGGCGAAGATGATGGAGACGCCGTTCGAGGAGATGCTGGAGACCGTGGGGCGCTTCAACGAGGAGCTGATCCGGGCGGGCGTGCTGGTGGCCGCCGAGGGGCTGGACGACCCGTCGCAGGGGGCGGTCGTCGACTTCGGCGGTGAGGCCCCGGTGGTCACCGACGGCCCGTACGGGGAGACCAAGGAGCTGTTCGGCGGCTTCTACATCCTCGACGTCGCCTCGAAGGAGGAGGCCGTCGAGTGGGCCAAGCGGCTGCCGGCCTTCCCGGGCTCGAAGTGCGAGGTGCGCCGGGTGCCGGGCATCGATGAGTTCCCGCAGGACAACGAGTGGATCGTCAAGGAGCGGGCCTGGCGCGAGCGGACCGGCCAGCTCTGATGCCCGAGGCAGCAACCGGCGTCCCGCCGGGCGGCGAGTCCGCCCGGCGGGCCGTCGAGGCCGTGTGGCGCATCGAGTCCGCCCGGATCGTCGGCGCGCTGGCCCGCTACACCGGGGACTTCGCGCTCGCCGAGGACGTCGCGCAGGAGGCGCTGGCGGAGGCCCTGGTCAGCTGGGAGCGCGACGGCCCGCCGGCCAGCCCGGTGGGCTGGCTGCTGGCCACCGCCCGGCGCCGGGCCATCGACGCCTTCCGCCGCGCCTCGGCCCTCGACGAGCGCTACGCCGCGCTCGCGGGCCCGCTCGCCGAGGGCGAGTTCAGCACGGGCGCGGCGGGCGCCCCGCAGCAGCCGGACGACCTGCCCTGGGACCCGGACCGGGTCGACGACGACGTCCTGGCCCTGATGTTCACCGCCTGCCACCCGGTGCTCTCCCCCGAGGCCCGGGTCGCGCTGACCCTGCGCGTGGTGGGCGGCCTGTCCAGCGAGGAGATCGCCCGGGCGTTCCTGGTGCCGGTGCCCACCGTCCAGGCCCGGATCACCCGGGCGAAGAAGACCATCGCCGCCGCGCACGTCCCCTTCGAGCTGCCCCCGCGCCAGGAGCGGCGCGCCCGGCTCGGCGCCGTCCTGAGCGTCCTGTACGTGATCTTCACCGAGGGCTCCACGGCGACCGCCGGCGAGGACCTGCTGCGCCCCGACCTCGCCCGCGAGGCCGTACGGCTGGCCCGGATGCTGGCCGCCCTGCTGCCCGCCGAGCCGGAGGTGCACGGGCAGCTCGCCCTGTTCGAGCTCACCGCCGCGCGCTTCCCCGCCCGCACCGGGCCGGACGGGGAGGCGGTGCTCCTGGAGGACCAGGACCGGCGCCGCTGGGACCGCTCCGCGATCCGCCGCGGGCTGGCCTCGCTCGGCCGCGCAGCGAGCCTGGGGCGCGGCCAGGGGCGGGGCCTGGGCCCGTACGGCCTCCAGGCCTCGATCGCCGCCTGCCACGCGATGGCGCCCTCGGTGGCGCAGACCGACTGGGAGCGCATCGTGCTGCTCTACGAGGCACTCGGCCGCCTCGCGCCGTCCCCGGTGGTCGAGCTCAACCGGGCGGTGGCCCTCGCGATGGCCGAGGGGCCCCACCAGGCGCTCGCCCTGGTCGACGACCTGGCCGTCTCCGGCCGGCTGTCCGGCTCGCACCTGCTGCCGGGCGTGCGCGGCGAACTGCTGGCCCGGCTCGGCCGCACCGCCGAGGCCCGGGCCGAACTGGAACTCGCCGCCCGGCTGTGCCGCAACACCCGCGAGCGGACCGTGCTTCTGCGCAAGGCGGCCGCACTCGGCACCGGGCGGTGATCACCCGGCCGCACACGGGAGTTGAGTACGGAAGCGGATTGCGCACGGCGGCACGCCCGGGCCAGGGTGTGGTCCGGCACCCGCGCCCGCCCGTCAGCACCCCCCCGAGAGGAACCACCAGCCGGTGAACAGCCTCACGTACCTCCTCGGCTACCTGCTGAGCCTTCCCGGCCGGGGCCTGGAGGCGTCGTGCCGGGTCTGGCCGACCGACCGGCGCCTGCGCGCCCTGGCCGACGCCCCGCCCGCCCGGGCGGCCAGGCAGGCGGAGCGGGAGCGGATCGAGCGTATGGTGCAGGCGCTGGCGGCGGTGCAGGGGGTGGAACACCTGCTGACCCGGATCAGCGACCACTGCGACCGGCCGGAGTCCTTCGACATCCACGCCCCCGGCCCCGAAGGGCGGCTCGCCCTGGTCTGCCGGATGACCGCCAGCGCCTACTTCGCCACCCGGGAGGACCCCACCGTCCTGCTGCCCCGGATCGAGGCGGCGGGCCTGGCCGAGTGGGGCTCCCCGGACAACAGGACCGGCACCCTCGCCCACGCGCTGCGCTGGCACGGCGCCGACCTCGCCGACGACGGCTGGCGGCTCAGCCCCGAGGGCTGGCGGATGGAGGCCCCCGGCCTCAGCAGCCCCGGCGCCGTCCTGCACTGGGACCTGCGGGACTGCGCCACCCTGCGCCCGGACCCGTGCTGGAAGCGCATCGGCAGCCGCGTGCGCTTCGACAACGAGCAGACCCCGCCCGGCGCGGACCCGGCCGAACTGCTGCGCACCGCCCGGGCGAACGGGCGCGGCCTGGTCCTGCAACTGGACTTCAGGACCAACTGGCGCGAGGCCTGCACCTACTACACCGCCCGGCGCGGCGGCCCCGGCGGGCGCGGACGCCCCTGACCCCTGCGCCGCCGCCTCGGCCGCGGGGCACCGATGGCCCCCGCCAGGGTTCGGCGGGAGACTGGCCGTGGGGACCGAGGCACGGTGGGAGCGCAGCGATGGGCGGTGGGCGGACCCTCGCCGAGGTGATCGCCGCCGACGGGCCGCTGGCGCCGCGCGAGGCGGCCCGCATCGGCGCCCAGGTCCTGGACGCACTGGCGCGGGGGCACCGCTCGGGGCTGGTGCACGGGGCCGTCGAGCCGGACCGGGTGGTGCTGGAGCGCGGACGGGCGCAGCTCGCCGCGTTCGGGGCCGAGCCGTTCGACGCCTCCCCCGGGTACCGGGCGCCCGAGCGGGCCGCAGGCCGTCCGCCCGGTCCCGAGGCCGACCTGTGGTCGCTGGGCGCCACGCTCCACACGGCCGTGGAGGGACGGGCGCCGGAGGCGGGGCAACCGGCCGAGGCGCCTCGCGCCGGCCCGCTCGCACCGGTCATCGCCTCGCTGCTGCGCACGGACCCGGCGCAGCGGCCGGGCGCGGAGTGGACCGGGCACATGCTGGAGCGGGTCGCGGCGGGCTTCACGGTCGGCCCGGCGACGGCCGCGGCCCTGCCGGTCCGGGAGCCCGCCACAGCCACAGCACCGGCACCACCACCACCGACTCCTGGCCCTGGTCCTGGCCGTGGCCCGCAGCCTGCGGGCGGGCGGGCTGCGGCGGTGCGCCGCCCGGGGGTGGTGATCACGGCGGTGGTCCTCGCGCTCGCGCTGATCGGCGGGCTGGTCTTCCTGCTGGCCGGCCGCGGCACGCACCACCGGGCGGCCGTCACGGCTCCGGCCACCCCGCCCTCGGCCACCGCGCCGGCGACACCCGGGACCTCCGGGACACCCGGTACCCAGTCGCCCACGGCCCCGAGCCCCGCGACGCCCACCCCCGCGACCCCGAGCCCGAGCCCGAGCCCGGCGACCCCGGCCCCGACGCCCACGAGCCCGCCGCAGACCCCCTCGCCCGCGGTGCCCTCCGGCTACGTGCGCACCGACGACCCGGCGGGCTTCAGCTTCGCGCTGCCCACCGGCTGGACGCGCACCGACAACGGCATGGGCGCCGGCGACTACTCGCCGGACAACGGCGGCCACGTGCTGCGGTTCACCGTGATCGCCAACCCCTCCGGCCAGGCCCCCGTCGACGGCTTCCGCCAGATCGAGCAGTCGCTCACCCAGCAGGGCGGCTACACCCGGATCGACCTGCGCACCAACACCTTCCAGGGCAACCCGGGCGCCTACTGGGAGTTCACCTTCGGCTCCTCCCACGTGGGCGCGCAGTCCCTCCTCGCCCCGAACGGCAACGAGTACACCGTCTACCTGTCCACCCCCGACGCCGACTGGGCCTCCTACCAGCCGGTCCTCACCACGGCGCTGGACACCCTGACGATCCCTTAGAGCGTGTCCGCCCCTCCGAGCTCCTCGATCCGCCGCCCGTCCACCCAGGCCGACCAGCCGTTGGAGCAGACGATGTGCGCCCAGTCCCCGGCCCGTTCCAGCACGTGCAGTTCCACCCTGGCGTCGATCCTGGTGACGGCCTTGAGCGACGGGTCGGGCGCGGCCCAGGCCGACATGCCGCCGGACGGAACGCGGTGCGTGGGCCGGAAGACGGGCTCGGTGGTCCGCTCCGGTGATACCGGCGGCGCGGGCGGGCGGCTGAGCGGTTCGCTCACCGGCGCCGCCACCGTCGCCGTCACCTGCTCCGGCTCCGGCTCCGGCTCCGGCTCCGGGCGGTAGACCTCCTCGGGGAGGTCCAGTTCCGGGATCGGCCGCAGGAACTCGGCGGCCAGGCCGCACGCCTGCACGACGCCGAGGGCCCGCAGCCCGAAGCGGACGGCCGACCAGTCCTCGCGGGCCCGGGTGAGGCCCTGGCTGACCACGGCCCAGACCGTCGGCTCGGTCACCACGAACAGGACCATGTCCTCCTGCGCGACGGGCCGGCCCGCCTCGTGGCCGACCACCTGGACGTCGTGCAGCGACAGCAGGCTGATCCAGGTGAACAGGGTGCCCGCGAAGGTCGCCAGGGTGAGCCCGGGCTCGTACGCCGCAGGATCGCCGGCTCCGACGCGTTCGAGGTATCCGCTCTCCTCGTAGCGGCGCAGCTCCCGTTCGGCGACGGCGGCGGTGACCGGCGGCAGGGTCACGCCGCTCCGGCCGCCGGGGTGCAGCTGGGTGGCGAACAGTTCCGCGACGGCGTGGCCGATCCAGCGCCGGTCGGCCACCCGCAGGGCGTCCTGCTGGGCCTCCAGGAGGTCCGTCACGCAGACGGTGACGGGCTCCGGTTCCGTGCGCCGTCCGCTGAAGGAGCGGAAGAAGGCGGTCTTGTACGCGTCCACCAGCACCAGCAGGAAGGCCAGTTGCTCGGCGGTCAGTTCCTCCTGGGGCAGCGGCACCGGCTGGCCGCTGGAGAACTGCACCTGCAGCTGCACCCACCAGGCGAGGTCCTGCGGCGCGAACGGGGCCATCAGCTCGTACCCGCCGTCCAGTGCGGGCCGCAGGCCGACGAAGACGCCCTCGTGGCGGCGGGAGGCGTACAGCCGGCACTGGGTGGGGGCGCTGTTGAACAGGGCGCTGCGGGCGTCGACCACCCGGTCGGGGACGGCGAGCGGGAGCAGTGCCGTCCGCACGGTGGCGGCGGACAGTCCGGTGAACTCCCGGAGCAGTTCGGCGGCTTCCCGGACCGGTCCGGTCGCGTCCGGGCCCGCCGCCGGGTCCGGGGCGCACAGGTCGGTCAGCGGTGACAGCACACCGGGCTCGGGCATGTCCAGGTGCCGTGCCAGCGGTGCGAATTCGGCCCGGCGAAGGCGGATGGTACGGGCCAGGCCGCCCGGCGAGGGGGTGTCGGAGGAGGTGTCGGGTGCCGGCGCAGCGGTGGCTCGGGGGTCCATGGCTCACTTTCCTCCTGCCGCCTCGTCCCCGCGTGCCGGGCCCGAGGCGATGCCCGTGGCGACGGTCCCGGCGTGCCCGCCCACCGCCTGCGCGAGGTGGCCGCCGAGCCCGCCCGGACCGGGAGCGGGCAGGGCGCGGAACGCGGGGTACGCCGGGCCGTGCCCCTGGATGAAGGCCGCCAGGTTCGAGTCGACCTGCTGGGCCAGGCCGTTGATCGAGGTGCCGAACTTCTGCTGGGAGAGCAGCTCCATCTGCGAGGGGGTGTAGACGCCCTTGCCGCAGTCGCCCAGGAAGCCCTTCATGTCCAGGACGCGCTGGTAGGCGGCGGGGTCCGCGCCCTGGTAGTGGTACATCATCGGTTCGAGCTTGCTGGAGATGTCCTTGGCCACGCCCCGGGCGGTCTCCTGCAACGCGCTGCCGGGGCTCAGCTCCTTGGGGTTCATGTACGACTTGTAGGTGGTCACCGAGCCGGTCTGCGCGGCCCACTTGGGATCGGGCGGGTAGCCGAGGGCGTCGTTCTTGAGCACCGGCAGGTCCTGGTAGGCCTCCGGGTGCTTGCTCTGGGTCACGGCCTGCAGCGCCTCGTCGGCGTCCTGGCCGCCGGTGGCGGCGGAGTACGCCTGGTGGTAGGCGGCCTGGAAGTCCTTGTTGGCGTTGGAGGGGCTCACCGGCACACCGTTGAGCGTCAGCTGGTCGCAGGCCCGCAGCTCCTGGAGCCTCTTGTACAGCTCTTCGGCCTGTTGCGAGGTGGGCGGGGCCTTCTCCAGCTGCGCGAGGGTCTGGCGGTAGGCCATCTGCTGCAGGGCCAGGTCGCGGTCCATCCCGACGGTGCCCGCGCTCTTGGCGTTGCGCAGGTCGGTCAGGTCGTCCACGGTCAGCGGCTGTCCGCCCCGCTTGTAGCCCTGCGCGTTGAGGAGGGCGACGGTGTCCTCGTGGGTCTTCTTCAGCACCGGGTCGAGGACGTTCGCGTACTCGCCCTGGATCTCCTTGGGGACGGTCTTCAGGGTGGCCTTGGCCTGGTACTGGGAGTTGATCACGACGGCCTTCTGCTTGAGCGCCTCCTGCGCCGCCGCGATCTCGTCCGGGCTCGCCCCCTGCGCCTTGAGGCCGCGCAGGTCGGCGGCCATCTGCTGGAACTCCTGCGCCGCCTTCTGCCCGGCGGCCTGCTCGGCGCGGTAGGCGGCGTCGGTGGCGGCGGTGGCGGTGGGGACGGGGCCGGGCGGCGGCTGGCCGCCGTGCAGGGCGCTGAGCGCGGTGGTCTCCTTGACCGCGTCGGTCGCCGCGGGGCCGATCCTGTTCAGGCCGAGGGAGTGCAGCCCGACGGCGTTGCCGAGGTCCTGGACCATGGCGAGGGCGATGGAGAGCCGGCCGGCCTGCGGGGCGGGGCTGTCGGGGTCGATGACCTGGCCGACGGTGGCCTGGTAGGCGGCCTGGAGGGTGTTGATCGGCAGCACCGCGTTGGCCGCGCCGAGCAGGGCCTTGCCCAGTCCGCCCTCCTCGTAGCCGACGCCGAAGCCCTGGACGGCGTTGCGGCCGACCATGAACGCCCCGAGCTGGGCGGCGCCGGCGGCGGTCAGCGGCACCGCGAAGGGGGCGAGCACCAGCTCGGAGGCGATGGCCACGTGCTGCCAGCCGACGGCGGCGGCCTCGTGCTCCTGGGCCGCGATCGACTCCAGCTCGGCGGCGGCGGCCTGCGCCTCGTTGCGGCCCTGGGCCTGGGTGAACAGGGCGGTGGTCATCTGCCGCAGCGCGCCCGCGGTGTCGGCGCCCGGGGCGCCGTTCTCGATCTGCTGCAGCACCCGGTTGGCCGTCTCGAACTGGCCGGGCGGCAGGTGGTCGATCAGGTTGCTGAGGTAGTTCTCGTGGGCCTCGATGCCGTCGAGCCGGTGCAGGTAGTCGGTGTAGTCCCGGTCGCGCTTGGCGTCGGCGGCCTGGAGCGCGTCCATGCCGGACTGGCGGAACGCCTCCCGCTGGGCGTTCCCGGCGGTGTCGGCGGCGGGGACCATCGCCTCCAGGCTCCGCAGGCTCTGCAGCTGGTCGGGGGTGAGGCCCTGAGCGGGGTCGACGCCCTGTTCGAGGGTCTGCAGCTGCTGCCAGTACGAGGGGTCGTACACGTTGGCGCCGTCGAGCGCGGCGAGGCGGCCGCGGATCGCCTGGGCGGGGTCGGGTGCGGGCGGTGGCGCGGGCGGCGGCGCGGGGGCGGGGGCGGGGGGCTGGTCGGGTACGCCCTGGGCGTCCCCGGCGGGCCCTTCGTCCAGGGGCTGGGGGCCGGGCGGCAGGTCCGGAAGCAGCGGTGGCGGTTCGTCCGGCGGCGGCAGTGCCGGCAGCGGTCCGGCGTCCACCGGCAGGTCCGCCCGGGTGCCGGGCAGGGTCAGGGCCGGGTCCGCGATCCCCTGCGCGCGGCGCCAGTTGAGGTACTGGTTGAACTCGGCGTCGGTGGGCGGATCGGTGAAGCCGGGGTGGGTGGCGCGCCAGCGCTGGAAGGCCGGGTCGTCCAGCAGCCCCTGGATCCAGTTGTTGACCGCCTGCCGGTCGCCGGGCGGCATGGCCGCCTGTGGCTGCCGGGGCGGCTCGCCCGCGCCGTCCCCTGCCCCGTCGTCCGGTCCGTCGCCGTCCGGTCCTTCGGTGCCCGGTGCGCCGAGGGTGCCCGGCGGGCCCGCCAGGGTGCCCGCGAAGCTTCCGAGGAACGCGCCCAGGATCCCGCCCGCGCCGGCCGCGGCCGCCCCGGCCGCGGAGTAGCGCAGCACGGTGGCGCTGCCGGTGCAGCTCAACCAGGCCTGGCCCCGGAGCCTGCATTCGAGCGAGCCGCCGTCGTCGGCGTGGGCCGGCAGGACGTCGGTGAGCCCGTGCAGCACCAGCACGGCGCCGACGAGCAGCACCACGCAGGCGGTGGCGGGCGGGCGCGCGCCGGTGGCGGAGACCAGCACGGCGGCCAGCGCGAGGGCGCCGGCCAGGCCGTACTTGACCGGGCCGTCGGTGACGAACGAGGCGACGGCCAGCGAGGCGGCGGAACCGAGCAGGCCCACCGTCATGCCGGTGATCCCGGTGACGCGGTGGTGGCGGGTGGGGGCGATCCGCTTGACCACCGCGGACCAGATCCGGCGCAGGAACGTCGACACGATGCTGCCGAGCACGGTCGGTGCTCCCGCGAGCACGCCGAGGGCGAGCACCGCCCCGGCCGCGGGCGGGACGATCTGGGCGGCCAGCATCGCGACGGCCGCGCCCCACAGGAGGTGGACGCCGGCCGCGCGGTCGCCCCGGACCAGGGTGGCCAGGGTGCGCGGCAGCGCGCGCAGGTCGGCCAGGAAGCGGGTGGTGCCGACGGTGTGCCAGTAGCCGAACACGCCGAACAGCACGGTGGTGAGCAGGCCCCAGAACAGCGCACCCTGGAAGAAGTTGCCGTGGGTGGTGGCCGGCGCCCCGGGCGGCACCTTGCGCCAGCCGCCGTAGCGCACGGCGATCAGGAAGACGTTCACGGCGTAGCCGATCACGCCGCCGACCACCGCCCCGGTCACGGCGGACCACAGGTGCTCGCGCAGCCACCCGGGCAGCTGCCGGGCGACGTCGCCGATGGTCGGCACGGTCTGCGGGGCCGTCGTGGTGGTCATCTCAGTGTGCCGTCCGATCCACGATCACGAAGCCGCCCGCGTACGGCTGGGCGGAGGTGCGCACCCGCAGCACGGCGTTGCCCGCGGAGGCGAAGCAGGCCGTGGTGGTGCGCCCGGGCTCCAGCCGGGGGGAGCCGGCGGCGGCGGGCAGGGTGTACGGCACCGTGTCGCCGTTGCGCAGGCTCACGCAGCCGTACGCGGGCACCCGCAGGTACTGCGGGTGGAAGCGTCCGTCCAGGACCAGGGCGCTCGGGCCGGGGGCGACCCGCTCCCCGGCCCGCACGGGCGCCGGGGTGGTGAAGGGGCGCTGCCACAGGACCAGCACCAGCACGACGGCCAGCAGGGCGCAGGCGGTGGCGTGCGGGCCGATCTCGCGCAGCCGGCGCGCGGTGCGCCCGGGGTCGGCGACCAGCAGGCCCAACGGCGCCCCGTAGGCCAGGTGCCCGGCGTAGGCGATGGCGATCAGCCCCGCGCCGCGCAGCGCGTAGACGCCCGCGACGGGAGAGGCCACCGCGATGGTCTCGATCATCAGGCCCCAGGCCAGGCCCCACTGCCAGCGCCGGCCGGAGGCGATGACGGCGTAGCTGATCCCGAAGCCGATGCCGTTGGAGAAGTGGAACGCCCAGCCGAGCAGCCCGGTGCGCGGGCTGGAGGAGTCCGCGTCCAGGGCGAGCACGCCGTAGGTGTCGACCGGGGCGAACAGCCGCAGGCCCGCCAGCGCGAACGGCACCCGGAACAGGTCGTAGCCGAGGGTGCCGATCAGGCCGCCGACCGTCCCGGTCACGAGGGCGCGATGGACCCGGCTCAGGCGCGGGCGACGGGCGGTGGCCACAGCGATGGCGGTGAGCAGCGCCAGGCTGGGCACGGTGACGGCCCAGAACCAGAGGGCGAAGGGCGCCGCTGCGCACGCCCAGGCCGGTACGGGGGTGACCGGCAGGAGGCCGAGGAGCGCGCACAGGGCCCCGACACCTCGCCCACCGGGCCCGGCCGGGGCCCGGACCGCTGGGCTGCCCATGGTCGAGGTGGGGTGCTGTCCTCGTGCCCGCCCAGGCATCTCGGGGTTCCGTCCGACCTTCTCCTGCCACGATTCCACCGCGGGGTGACCGGGGGCAACCGGTGACCGCGGGCGAGCGGTGACCGCGGGCGAGCGGTGACCGCGGGCGAGCGGTGACCGCGGGCGAGCGGTGACCGCGGGCGAGCGGTGACCGCGGGCGAGCGGTGACGGAAGTGGCCTGCGCGCTGTTCCCCGGCTACAGCTCCCACAGCCGGATGGTGCGGTCCGCGCTCGCCGAGAGCGCGCGCCGGCCGTCCGGGGTGAAGGCCACGGCGTTGACGTTGCCGGTGTGGCCCTCGTAGCGGGCCAGCTCCCGGCCGTCGCCCGGGTCGACCAGCCGGACCCGGTTGTCGACGCCGAGGGTGGCCAGCAGGTCGGCGTCGTAGTGGTCGGTGCCGCTGCCGGTCAGCAGCCGCCGGCCGTCCGGGGCCACCGCCAGGCAGCGCAGGTTGCCCGTCCCGATGGCGAAGCGGCCCGTCTGCGCGCCGGTGACCGGGTCCCACACGTGCAGCAGGCCGTCCATGGTGGTGGCGACGAGGAGGCCGCCCCGGACGGCGAACCCGACGGCGGTGACCGCGAACAGCTCCTCGCCGAAGCGGCGCAGCTCCTGGCCGCCGTCCAGGTCCCACAGCCGCACCTGGTCGGTGCCGACGTCGTACTGGGCCGAGCCGGAGAGCAGTTGCCGGCGGTCCGGGGAGAACGCGACGGCGGTGACGTCCGCGGTGTGTCCCGGCAGGCGCCGCAGTTCCTGGCCGGTGGCCGGGTCCCAGCAGCGCACGGTGTGGTCCCCGCAGCCGGCGGCCACCAGGCGGCCCTCGGGGGAGAAGACCGCGGCGAGGCAGCCCTGCTGCTGCCCGTCGAAGCGGCGCAGCTGTCGGCCGGTGCCGGTGTCCCACAGGACGGCCGGGCCCCAGACGCCGCCGGACACCGCGCAACGGCCGTCCGGGGACAGGGCCGCGCACTGCACGCCGTCCTCGTGGGCGCTCCAGTGCCGGATCTCCGACCCGGTTTCGAGGTCCCAGAGCCTGAGCGTGCGGTCCTCGCTGCCGGACAGCAGCAGGCGGCCGTCGCGGGAGACGGCGGCGCAGGTCACCGCTGCCGTGTGCCCGGTCAGTACGGACGCCTCGGGCGGCGGGCCCGGGGGCGGGCCGGGCGGCGGGCCCGGGGGCGGGCCGGGCGGCGGGCCCGGGGGCGGTGGCCCGGGCGGTGGGCC
>NZ_JBHWDU010000085.1:0-36674 GCF_042734825.1 Kitasatospora sp. NPDC059648
GCCTCGTCGGCCGCGCGGACGTGCAGCGCATCCCGGTCCGGCTCGGCGTAGACGGCGACGCTGGCGATACCGGCGTCCGAGCAGGCCCGGGCGACGCGGACGGCGATTTCCCCGCGGTTGGCGATGAGCACCTTGCGCACTGTGGCTCCCTTCTTGAACCTCGTTGAGTTTATGGATTCCTGGGCAGTACCGGCGAGTAGCCCCAGGTTGTGAACTATCCCACACGGACCGTGATGGGTTTTCCGGCCCGGTCGGCGAGGCGGACGGAGACTCCGCAGGTCGCGGCGGGTCCGGTCGCGCGGACCCGGTCGACGGCGGGTGACGGAGCGGCGGCGTGGCGGGACGGTGGCATGGAACACACCCTCGCGCGACCCGCTCAGGGTGCGGTCGAGCCGGCCGGCGCGGCCGTCGGGGAGCGCCGCAGCGCCTCGGCCGTCACGTCGGCGGCCAGCTCGACCATGTCGGGCCCGTAGGCCTCCGGGTTGACCACCCGCAGGACCAGGGCGAAGGTGCCGTTGCGGCCGTACGTGCGGGCGAGTCGGCGGTGGTGCGCCACCAGGTAGCGGACGCCGGCCTGGTTGGCGGTGCCGGTCTGGCCGGAGATCAGGAAGACCGGGCGGCCGCCGTCCGGGGTGGCGATCCGGGCGAGCAGGGTGTGGGTCCGGTCGGGCTCGACGGCGAACTCCTGGTCGCCCACCACGATCACGTTGCTGCCCGGGCCGGGGCCGGAGGTGATCACCACGCCGGGCAGGCCCCAGGCCAGGTGGGCGGCCGTCCGCTCGTTGCTGACCGGACCGCCCAGGCACAGCTCGGTCTTGGCGCCCAGGCCGCGGTGCGCGGCGTCGTGGGCGACCAGTTCGGGCCGGGCGCCGCACTCCTCGACTAGCCCGGCCAGCCACATCAGGGCGTAGGCGTCCCGGCGGGTCACGGTGTGGGCGTGCGAGCCCGTCCCGATGCTGCGGGGCACCACGACCAGGCACTCGCTGCCGGCCGGCAGCCCGAGGAACGCCCGCACCCGCTCCACCCGGCGCCGCCGCCGCAGGGCCTGCGCCAGCCAGCCGAGGCCGGCGCTGATGGCACTGGCCACCAGGCCGAGCAGCACGTTGAGCACGTTGTCGTTCATCACCGCGTCCCCTCCCCCGTCGAACGCCGGTAGCTTAGATGCCGAACTGCGGGATGCGGCAGGTTACTTGGTCCACAGATCGGTGATCCGCAGGTCCAGGTCGGCGAGCAGGCGGCGCAGCAGCGGCAGGGACAGGCCGATGACGTTGCCCGGGTCGCCGTCGATGCCGTCGATGAACGGCGCCGAGCGGCCGTCCAGGGTGAACGCCCCGGCCACGTACAGCGGTTCGCCGGAGGCGACGTAGGCGGCCACCTCCTCGTCGTCCGGGGTGCCGAAGCGGACGGTGGTGGAGGCGGTGGCCGAGGCCTGCCGGCCGGTCACGGTGTCGATCACGCAGTGGCCGGTGCGCAGCACCCCGTCGCGGCCGCGCATGGACTGCCAGCGGGCGAGCGCCTCGGCGGCGTCGGCGGGCTTGCCGAGGGCCAGGCCGTCCAGCTCCAGGACGGAGTCGCAGCCGATCACCAGCTCGCCGCCGGCCAGTTCGGCGGCGACGGCCTTCGCCTTGGCCTCGGCCAGGACGAGGGCGAGTTCGCCGGGGGTGGCGGCGCTGATCGCGTCCTCGTCGACGCCGCTGACCACCACGCGGGGGTCGAGCCCCGCCTGGCGCAGCAGCCCGAGGCGGGCGGGGGAGGCGGAGGCGAGGACGAGGGGGCGCTGGTCGGTCATGCCCACCAGAGTAGGGGGTGGCGGCATCCGCCGTTCGGGTGAACGGCTCAGGTGAAGAACCGGCTGAGCATGATCAGCACGGAGCCCACCAGCACGATGGCGGCCAGCACCCTGCCGGCCCGCTGCATCCGCTCCTGCATGCGACGGGCCTCGGGCGAGGGCCCGTCCTCGGGGTCTGACCAGAGCACCCGTCCAGAGTGCGGTGCGGGCGGGCGCGGACGCCTGAGTATCCGTACTCAGGTTTGGGCGGAGCGGGCGGCGGTACGGGGGCCGTCGGCCGTGCGGAGCGGGAAGTCGGACGGGCCGACTTCCCGCTCCGGACCGGAACCGTTGCTAGTGCGCCCAGCCGGACGTCCGCCAGGCGTTGACACCCGGGCGGACGGCGGGGCGGAGCAGGCGGGAACGGTCGTTCCAGGGGGAGGCCGGGCCGACGCCGGCCAGACGCGCCGCCTCGGCGGCGGCCTGCGCGGCGGCGGCCCGGGCCTGGACCACCGCCAGGACGGTGGCGAGCTCCTCGGGGGTCGGCTGCCCGTGCAGCACGTGGATCGGGGACATGGCTGGTTCTCTCCCGAGAGGGATGGTGCCTACAGGGGGATGTTGCCGTGCTTCTTGGGCGGCAGCACCTCACGCTTGCCGCGCAGCGCCCGCAGGCCCCGGACGATGTGCCGGCGGGTCTCGCTCGGGGCGATCACCGCGTCGACGTAGCCGCGCTCGGCGGCCAGGTACGGGTTGAGCAGGGTGTCCTCGTACGAGGCGATCAGCTCGGCGCGCTTCTCGTCGGCGGTGCCCGCCGCCTCGGCCTCGGCGATCTCCCGGCGGTGCAGGATGTTGACCGCGCCCTGCGCGCCCATCACGGCGATCTGCGCGGTCGGCCAGGCCAGGTTGAGGTCGGCGCCCAGGTGCTTGGAGCCCATGACGTCGTACGCGCCGCCGAAGGCCTTGCGGGTGATCACGGTGATCAGCGGGACGGTGGCCTCGGCGTAGGCGTAGATCAGCTTGGCGCCGCGGCGGATGATGCCGTCCCACTCCTGCTCGGTGCCGGGCAGGAAGCCGGGCACGTCGACGAAGGTCAGCACCGGGATGTTGAAGGAGTCGCAGGTGCGGATGAAGCGCGCGGCCTTCTCGCTGGCGTTGATGTCCAGGCAGCCGGCCAGGTCCATCGGCTGGTTGCCGACGATGCCCACCGACTGGCCCTCGACCCGGCCGAAGCCGGTGATGATGTTGCCGGCGAACAGCGGCTGGGTCTCCAGGAACTCGCCGTCGTCGACGATGTGCTCGATCACCTTGTGCATGTCGTACGGCTGGTTCGCCGAGTCCGGCACGATGGCGTCGAGTTCGAGGTCCTCGTCGGTGAGTGTGAGGTCCGCCTGCTCGGGGTAGGACGGCGGATCGCTCAGGTTGTTGGAGGGCAGGTACGAGAGCAGGCTCTTGACGTACTCGACGGCCTCCTTCTCGTCCGTGGCCAGGTAGTGGGCGTTGCCGGACTTGGTGTTGTGGGTGCGGGCGCCGCCCAGCTCCTCCATGCCGACGTCCTCGCCGGTCACGGTCTTGATCACGTCCGGGCCGGTGATGAACATGTGCGAGGTCTGGTCGGCCATCACCACGAAGTCGGTGATCGCGGGGGAGTAGACCGCGCCGCCGGCACAGGGGCCCATGATCAGCGAGATCTGCGGGATGACGCCCGAGGCGTGCACGTTGCGGCGGAAGATCTCGCCGTACAGGCCGAGCGAGACCACGCCCTCCTGGATCCGGGCGCCGCCGGAGTCGTTGATGCCGATGACCGGGCAGCCGGTCTTCAGTGCGAAGTCCATCACCTTGACGATCTTCTCGCCGAAGACCTCGCCGAGCGAGCCGCCGAAGACGGTGAAGTCCTGGGCGAAGACGGCGACCTGACGGCCGTCGACGGTGCCGTAGCCGGTCACCACGCCGTCGCCGTAGGGCCGGTTCCTCTCCTGGCCGAAGTTGGTCGAGCGGTGCCGGGCGAACTCGTCGAACTCGACGAAGGAGTCCTCGTCCAGCAGTTCGACGACCCGCTCGCGGGCGGTCAGCTTGCCTTTGGCGTGCTGCTTCTCCACGGCCTTGGCGGAGCCGGAGTGCACCGCCTCGTCCAGCCTGCGCCGCAGGTCGGCGAGCTTGCCGGCGGTGGTGTGGGGGTCGTACGGCGCCTCGGTCATCCGGTGGCTCTCCCTGATCATCGGCCGCGACCTGTTCGATTGCGCGCGGGCCGGAGACGGGGCCCGCGCAGGAGGGCAGGGCGGCGCTGCGAACTACCGCTGCGTAGCGTAGCCATCGCGCCCGGCGATCCGTCATGTCCTGGCGTTATGGTCATCGACACAGTGTGTCAACGAGTGTTGTGCGGGACGATGGTGCGGACTGCGCCTCTGTGGTCCGGCACGCCCTAGGGTTGCCCCATGACCGCACCCGAGACTCCCCGCCGCAGCGGACTGCGCGGCTTCGGCCGTACCGGACCGTCCCCCTGGACCGACCTGGACCGGCCGCCGCTGGACCAGCAGGTGCTGCGCCGCGACCTGGTCGTGCCGGGCGGGCTCTGGACCTCGCTGGACGTCGTCGCCGAGACCGGCTCGACCAACAGCGACCTCGCCGAGCGGGCCCGGGCCGGCGCGCCGCAGGGCGCGGTGCTGGTGGCCGAGGCGCAGAGCGCCGCACGCGGCCGGTTGGACCGTCGGTGGACCGCCCCGGCCCGCTCGGGGCTGTTCCTGTCCTTCCTGCTGCGCCCGGAGGAGGTGCCGGTCGAGCGGTACGGCTGGCTGCCGATCCTGGTCGGGGTGGCCGCCGCCAGCACCCTCGACCGGGTGGCCGGGGTCGAGGTCGGCCTGAAGTGGCCCAACGACCTCCAGGTGGAGGTCGACGGCGCGGAGCGCAAGCTCGGCGGCATCCTCACCGAGCTCAGCGCCGGTGCGGTGGTGGTCGGAATGGGCCTGAACGTCTCGCTGCGCGCCGCCGAACTGCCCGTCCCGACCGCGGGCTCGCTCGCCCTGGCCGGCGCCTCGACCACCGACCGGTCCGTCCTGCTGCGCGCACTGCTGCGCGAGTTCGCCGGGCTGTACCGGGAGTGGACGGCGGCGGCCGGGGACCCGCACGCCAGCGACCTGCTGCGCGCGTACGTGGACCGCTGCAGCACGCTCGGCCGCCAGGTGAAGGTGCACCTGCCCGGCGGCCACGAGCTGGTCGGCGAGGCCGTGGCGATCGACGGGGACGGCCGGCTGGTGGTCCGTACGGCCGACGGCGCACGCCGGGCGGTCGGCGCGGGGGACGTGGTCCACGTCCGCCCCGAGGCGCGCTGAACGGCAGGCTTCACCTCTCCTTGACCCGGGCGGATGCCCCGGATCACGAGATTCCGTGCGAACATTCCACCTGGCAGCGGTGTGAGGCGCGCCACTGCCCGCCCGGGTGGCGGGCGGTGCGCCCGGACAGGTAGGACACGAGGCAAGTGCGGCGACCGCACGGGGACGGACCGGTGGCAGAGGACGGCAGCAGCGGGACGGCGGGCAGCCACGACCCCACGGTCGCGCTCGAACTGGAACGCCTGATCCTGGACGCGCCACGCCGCTACACCCCGTACCAGGCCGCGCGCGCCGCCGACGTTCCGATGGAGCTGGCCACCCGGTTCTGGCGCGCCATGGGCTTCCCCGACATCGGCCAGTCCCGCGCGCTCACCGACGGCGACGTGATCGCGCTGCGGCGCCTGGCCGGCCTGGTCGAGTCCGGGCTGCTCAGCGAGTCGATGGCGATCCAGGTGGCGCGTTCCACCGGCCAGACCACGGCCCGCCTGGCCGGCTGGCAGATGGACACCTTCCTGGAGAACCTCACCCAGTCCGCCGAGCCGGGGCTGACCCGAGCCGACGTCGCGTACCCGCTGGTCGAGCTGCTGCTGCCGGAGCTGGAGCAGTTCCTGGTGTACGTCTGGCGGCGCCAGCTGGCCGCCGTCACCGGCCGGGTGGTGCAGGCCGCCGAGGACAACGAGATCACCAGCGGCCGGCTCGCCGTCGGCTTCGCCGACCTGGTCGGCTTCACCCGGCTGTCGCGGCGGCTGGAGGAGGAGGAACTCGGC
This sequence comes from Kitasatospora sp. NPDC059648, assembly GCF_042734825.1. NCBI lineage: Bacteria > Bacillati > Actinomycetota > Actinomycetes > Kitasatosporales > Streptomycetaceae > Kitasatospora > Kitasatospora sp. NPDC059648. The sequence goes on from NZ_JBHWDU010000085.1 coordinate 5,862, forward strand.
GAGCTGGTCGAGACCTTCGAGAACACCTGCTCGGACCTGATCGCCGGGCAGGGCGGCCGGGTCATCAAGACCCTCGGCGACGAGATCCTCTACGTGACCGAGGACCCGGCCACCGCCGCCGAGATCGCGCTCAGCCTGATCGAGGCGCTGGCCGAGGACGACACCATCCCCGCGCTGCGGGTCGGCATGGCCTTCGGGACGGTCACCCAGCGGATGGGCGACGTCTTCGGCACCACGGTCAACCTGGCCAGTCGGCTCACCTCGATCGCGCCCAAGGACGCGGTGCTGATCGACGGGGAGTTCGCCGCGGCGCTGGAGCACAACGGCAGCGTCGGTCCGGCCGAATCGGAGGGGCCCGGCCTGGCGGAGGCGCTGTCGGTGGCGGCCGGGATGCCCGCCTCCGGGCTGCCGGTGCCCGGACCGGACAGGGGGGCGCGGTTCCACCTCCAGCCGATGTGGCGGCGGCCGGTGCGCGGGCTGGGACTGGTGGAGCCGTGGCTGCTGACGCGGCGGACGAAGGCGGAGTAGCGGGGGCCGGGGCCGGGTGGTTCGTCGGCCCGGGGCTCCGGCGACGCTCGGACGGGTGCCGAACGGTTGAAAGCCGTACCGTCGGATGCGGGTCCATCCGGGCAAACGGGGCATAACCGAACGAAATCGCCATAGTCTTGGTGCAAGCGGCCGGACGGGTGCGGCCGACCGGTGGGGGTCCGGCAGGACCGAGCACAGGGAGCGAGGCGAGCCGGTGAGCAGTGAGGCGATCATGACGGACCGCGGCTGCGACTGCGAAGGTCCGCGCCACTCCGACCCGCTGCCCGACCTGCGGCTGCAGTCGGTGGTCGAACTCGCCCAGGACATGGCCGGGGCGCTCACCCCGCTGGAGGCCGTCCGGGCCGCCGCCGCCCGGGCCACCGAGGCGCTCGGCGCCACCATGGCCGCGGTCTCCGTCTGGGACCGCGAGTCCGGTCGGCTCCGGGTGCTGGTCAACCACGGCGCACTCGCGCCCGGCGAGGAGGAGCTGCCCGAGGACGAGTCGTACCCGGTCGCCGACTTCCCGGAGATCGTCACCTACCTGGACGAGCGCTGGACGACGGGACGGCTGCCGCGAGCCTGGCTGCAGACCGCCGAGAACGTCGAGCCGCACGCCGGGCACACCCACCCGACCGCCGGCGCGTACTGCCGGGAACGCGCCGCCGCGCTGCGCCGGCGCGGCCGGGCCTGCTGCGTGGTCGCGCCGATCGTGCTGCACGGGCAGGCCTGGGGCGAGCTGTACCTCGCCCGGGCGACCGGGATGCCCGGGTTCACGGAGGCCGACGCCGACTACGCGACCCTGCTCGCAGCCCAGGTCTCGGCCGGGCTCGCCCAGACCGAGCGCCTCGCCGACCTGCGCAAACTCGCCTTCTCCGACCCGCTCACCGGCCTCGCCAACCGGCGCGCCGTCGACGCCCGGCTGGAGAGCGCGCTGGCGGCGCACAACCGGGACGACACCGTGGTCTCGCTGGTGGTCTGCGACGTCAACGGGCTGAAGCGGGTCAACGACCAGCTCGGCCACGAGATGGGCGACCGGCTGCTGGAACGCTTCGCCCACCAGCTGTCCCTGGCCGCCGCCAAACTGCCCGGCAGCCTGGCCGCCCGGCTCGGCGGCGACGAGTTCTGCCTGCTCGCGGAGGGGCAGAAGGCCGACGAGGTGGTCGCCGTCGCCGAGGAGCTGTGCGCGCGGGCGCTCGCGCTGTCCGAGGGCGAGGGCGTCGCCTGCGGCGTCGCCTCCACCGGGGACTCCATCGGCCCGGTCACCACCCCCGACCGGCTCTTCCGGCTCGCCGACGCCGCCCAGTACCGCGCCAAGGCCGCCCGCGCCGCCCACCCGGTGGTCGCCGGGCGCAGCCACGGCCCCGGCTTCTCGCCCGACCCCACCGTGCTGCTGGCCGACGCCGCCGACCCCCACCACCGCGCCGACGGCCGGCGCGGTCCCGGCGGCCGGGCCGGCGCGGCCGACCGGCGGCGTTTCCGCGGCGCCGCCCACAGCGCCGACCCGGGACAGCTGCTCACCGCCGTCCTCTCGGCCCTCGACCAGGCCTCGGCCGCCCGGGCCGTCCACCCGGCCGACACCCTCGGCAAACTGGTCGTCGTCGCCGAGACCTCCGCCCGGCTGCTCGACGCCGTCGGCTGGTGGGTCTCGTACGTCCCGCCGGGCTCCCACCTGATGCGCACCTCCCAGCACGCCGTCTACCGGATGACCAGCGGCCCCAGCAGCACCCGTGCCGAGACCCAGCGGGCCCAGATCGAGGCCCCCGACGCCGTCTTCGACCTCCGCCACTACCCGATGACCCGCCGGGCCGTCCGCGGCGGCGCCTTCGCCCTGCGCGCGGGCGCGGCGGGCAACGACCCGGCGGAGGAGGCGATGCTCGTCGTCTCCGGCTACCGCGGCATGGTCGCGGCAGGAGGCCAGAACCCGGCGGGCGGCTGGCTGGTCGAGCTGTTCGCCGACGACGCCACCCTGCCGCTCGGCCAGGCGGCCTGCGCGATGCGGGCGCTGGTCGCGGTCGCCCTGGCGGGGGCGGCCTCGCCGCCGGTGATGTGACGGCGGGGGGTGTTGGTTGTTCGGGAGGCTCTCGGGAGGGTGGGTGGCGCCGGGGCGGTTCCCTCTCGCCTTGGTCGGGTGGGAGGGGTGGGAGTGCTTGGTGGGTGCGCGGGGCTTTGCCCGCGCGCCCACGAGAAGGGGGATGTGCCGGTTCGGTGACCGGTGTGTCGCGGCTGTGTCGCGGGTGGGTCGCGGTCGTGGGGCGGGGGTGCCGTGGCGGGGCGCGGGATGGGAGGGTGTCGGGGCCGGATCGGGGATCGGGGGGTGGCCATGGGTGGACGGCTGGTGGGTGCGGCGGTGGCCGGGGTGCTGGTGCTGGGCGGCGGGGTGGCGGCGGCCGGGCCGGCGTCGGCCGTGCCGGTGGTGCAGCCGACGGCGTCGTCGGGGGCGAGCGGCCCGGCGGCCGTGCGGACGGTGCCGGGGCGGGCGCACCCGGTGCGGACCGGGCTGCGGGCGCATCAGATCACCGACCACACCGCCGCTTCGCGGCACAGGCGCAAGACCCGGCGCAGCGTGGTCGGCCGGGCGCTCGACGCGGTGTTCGGCTGGCTCGCCCTCGCCGTGCTGGCGGTCGTGCTGGTCGTGGTGCTCGCGGTGTTCGCGCTCAGGCGGCGGGGGGCCCGCCGGGGGCAGAACGGCTGAGGGCCCGTAGGGCGGCGTCGACCAGGCGGTCCGCGTGCTCGTGGGTGAGCGGGCCGAGCCGGTACTGCCAGCGGTAGTAGAGCGGGCCGTAGACCAGTTCGACGGCGAGGTCGAGGTCGGCGTCGGGGGCGAGTTGGCCGGCCTCGCGGGCGGCGCGGAGGCGGTCGCGGGTGACTTCCAGCAGCGGGTCCAGCAGGCGGGTGCGGTACTCGGCGTGCAGCGCCGGGTCGTTGAGGAGTTCGGCGATGATGGCGCGGTAGGTGCGGTCGGCGCCCGGGTCGGTGAGTTCGTCGCTGGTGGGGCGCAGGACGGCCCGCAGGTCGGCGGCGAGGTCGCCGGTGTCGGGGAGCGCGAGGCCGCCCTCGTGCTGGTTGACGGCGAGGAAGGCGTCGAAGACCACGGCGCCCTTGGAGGGCCACCACCGGTAGATGGTCTGCTTGCCGACGCTGGCCCGGGCGGCGATCGCCTCGATGGTCAGCTTGCCGTAGCCGACTTCGGCAACGAGTTCGGTGGCGGCGGCGAGGACGGCGGCGCGGGCGCGGTCGCTGCGGCGCGCGGGGTCGGGGGCGGTTCTGGAGGCCATGGGGAAAAGTCTATGCGAAACGGCGAGACGAGACGTATTGTCTTCTCAACTCTGCGAGACGCAACGTCTCGTCTTCATCGTCGTCCCCGGAGGTGCCCGTGAACCGCCCCGCACACGTCATGATGGTCTCCGTCCCGGCGCACGGGCACGTCAACCCCAGCCTCGCCGTGATCACTGAGCTGGTCGCCCGGGGGCACCGGGTCAGTTACGTCAACGACCCGTCCTTCCGCGAGATCGTCGAGTCCACCGGCGCGTCCTTCGTCCCGTACACGACCGCGCTGCCGCTCGCCGGCGACCCGTCCGGCTGGCCGGAGGACCCGGTGGCGATCCAGGAGCTGTTCCTGGACGACGCGCTGTCGATGTGGTCCGCCCTGCTGGAGGCCTTCGAGGGCGACCGCCCCGACCTGGTGCTCTACGACATCGCGGGCTTCGCCGGGCGGGCGCTCGGCGAACGGTTCGGCGTGCCGGTGGTGCAGCTGTCCTCCAGCTTCGTCGGCTGGGACGGCGTCGAGGAGGACCTGGCCGAGGTCTTCGAGGCGCTCCGCAACGGCCCCGGCGGTCCCGAGCACCACCGGCGGTTCGCCGACTGGCTGGCCGCGGCCGGTGCGGTGCAGCGGGACGTCGAGGCCTTCAAGAACCGCCCCGAGCGGTGCATCGCGCTCGTCCCGCGGGCGCTCCAGCCCAACGCGGACCGGGTGGACGAGCGGCGGGTCAGCTTCGTCGGGCCCTGCTTCGGTGACCGTGCCCACCAGGGGCGGTGGGAGCGGCCGGCGGGCGTCGGGAAGGTGCTGCTGGTCTCGCTGGGTTCGGCCTTCACCCACCGGCCCGCGTTCTACCGGGCCTGTGTCGAGGCCTTCGGCGACCTGCCGGGCTGGCACACCGTGCTGCAGATCGGCAAGCACACCGACCCGGCCGAGCTCGGCGAGCTGCCGGAAACCGTCGAGGTGCACCGGTGGGTGCCGCAGCTGTCGGTGCTCGCCCAGGCGGACGCCTTCGTCACCCACGCGGGCATGGGCGGCTCCAGCGAGGGGCTGTTCCACGCGGTGCCGATGATCGCGGTGCCGCAGGCTGCCGACCAGTTCGCCAACGCGGACGCGCTGGTGGGCCTCGGCGTGGCGCGCCGGCTGGACACCGAGCGGGCCACCGCGGAGGCGCTGCGCGCCGCACTGCTGGAGCTGGTCGACGATCAGGCGGTGGCCGAGCGGCTGGCGGCGCTGTCCGCCGCGGGCCGGGCCGAGGGCGGCACCGCGCGGGCGGCGGACCTGATCGAGGCCGAGCTGAAGGGGTAGCCGCCGGGAACGGCCCGGGGGTGCGGCGCGGATCCGGGCGTCGGAGAATCCGGATGGTGAGCAGCTGTTGTCATATCTCCATTCACCTGATGTGATTATGTATATGGATATGCACAGTGCTGTGGCCCCCGACGCTCCGCTGATCCAGGTCGGCAAGGCCGACGTCAGTGCGGAGGACGTGCTGGCCGTCGCCCGGGGCAACGCCCGGGTCGAGATCGGTCCCGACGCGCTCGCCGAGATGGCGGCGGCCCGCGCGCGGATCGACGCCCTCGCGGCCGAGCCGCGCCCCGTCTACGGCGTGTCGACCGGCTTCGGCGCGCTCGCCGTCCGGCACATCAGCCCCGAGCTGCGCGCCCAGCTGCAGCGCTCGCTGGTCCGCTCGCACGCGGCCGGCATGGGCCCGGCGGTCGAGCGCGAGGTGGTCCGCGCGCTGATGTTCCTGCGGATGAAGACCCTCGCCTCCGGCCGTACCGGCGTCCGGCCGCTGGTCGCCCAGACCATGGCCGCCCTGCTCAACGCGGGCATCACCCCGGTGGTGCGCGAGTTCGGCTCGCTCGGCTGCTCCGGCGACCTCGCGCCGCTGTCGCACTGTGCGCTGGTGCTGATGGGCGAGGGCACCGCCACCGGCCCGGACGGCGTGGAGAAGCCCGTCGCCGAGCTGCTGGCCGCCGCCGGGATCGAGCCGGTCGAGCTGCTGGAGAAGGAGGGCCTGGCCCTCATCAACGGCACCGACGGCATGCTCGGCATGCTCGTGATGGCCATCGCCGACCTGCAGCGGCTGTTCACCACCGCCGACATCACCGCCGCGATGACCCTGGAGGCGCTGCTCGGCACGGACAAGGTGCTCGCCCCCGAGCTGCACGCCCCGATCCGCCCGCACCCGGGCCAGGCGCACAGCGCCGCCAACATGCTCGCCGTGCTCAAGGGCTCCGGCCTCACCGGCCATCACCAGGACGACGCGCCGCGGGTCCAGGACGCCTACTCGATCCGCTGCGCCCCGCAGGTCGCCGGGGCCGGCCGGGACACCCTGGCGCACGCCCAGCTGGTCGCCTCGCGCGAGCTCGCCGCCTCGGTGGACAACCCGGTGGTGCTGCCGGACGGCCGGGTGGAGTCCAACGGCAACTTCCACGGCGCGCCGGTCGCGTACGTGCTGGACTTCCTCGCCATCGCCGCCGCCGACCTCGGCTCGATCTCCGAGCGCCGCACGGACCGGCTGCTCGACAAGGCCCGCTCGCACGGCCTGCCGGCCTTCCTGGCCGACGACCCGGGCGTGGACTCCGGCCTGATGATCGCCCAGTACACCCAGGCGGCGCTGGTCAGCGAGAACAAGCGGCTCGCCGTCCCGGCCTCGGTCGACTCGATCCCGTCCTCCGCGATGCAGGAGGACCACGTGTCGATGGGCTGGTCGGCCGCCCGCAAGCTGCGCCAGGCCGTCGAGAACCTCGGCCGCATCCTCGCCGTCGAACTCACCGCCGCGGCCCGGGCGCTGGAGCTCCGCCAGCAGGCGGGCGCGGCGGGCGGGCCGGCCCCGGCCACCGCGGCCGCGATGGCCGCCGCCCGTGAGGCGGGGGTCGGCGGCGCCGGCCGCGACCGCTTCCTCTCGCCGGACCTGGAGGCCGCCGCCGCGCTGGTCGCCTCCGGGGACCTGGTGCGGGCGGTCGAGCGGGTCACCGGTCCGCTGGCCTGAGGTGTCCCGGGCGCGGGGCGGCCGGGGCTCAGTCCCAGCCGCCCCGCGGCCGGCGCTCGTCCCGGTCGCGGCGGTTGCCCAGGGCCGCGGCGAGGTTGACCCCGACGATGCCCGCCCAGCAGGCCAGCAGGCCGGTGAGCCCGCCGCTCTCGGGGCTGCCCGCGATCGCGGTCAGCGGGATGCCCAGGGCCAGCGAGATCACCGCCAGCCGGTTGCCGGCCCGGCCGGGGGCCCAGGGGCGGTGGGAGCGGTGCCGGTCCCGGTGGTCGGGTTCGTAGTCGTCCAGCCGCGAGGCCACCGAACGCTCCACCCGGGCGTCCAGACGGGCGTCGAGGCGCTTCATGAAGGAGTCGACGAGCTCCTCCTCGTACTCCTTGCCGAGCTCCTTGCGGGCCTGGAGGGTGGCGTCGAGGTCGCGCCGAAGTTCGTCCTGGCGAGTGTCCATGCCAGTAGCGTGGGGCCGCCGCGCGGCCCGGTCCATCCGTTCGCGGGGGGAATCGGGGCGGGGTCAGGGAGAAATCAGGGTTACCCCGAGCCCCGTGTCCGGCTGCCGACCCGGTGCCCGATCATTGGGACGTCCCGTGCGACGTCCCGCCGTACGAGACGTCTTTGCCAGGCGCGGCGCGCTGCTGCACAGTCGTCGTTCCGAACGCTCGCATCCGGAGGTAGAGCTGATGACCGCCACCGACGAGGCCGGCACCGTCGGCCCGTCCGCCCGGCTGCTCCAGCTGTTCGAAGGGCATCGGCTGACGCCCACCCAGCGGAGGATCGCCCACTCGCTGGTCCGGCACGCCACCGAGGCGCCGTTCCTGTCCAGCGTCGAGGTCGCCGAGCTCGCCGGAGTCAGCCAGCCCTCCGTCACCCGCTTCGCGGTCGCCCTCGGCTACGACGGCTACCCGGCGCTGCGCAAGCAGCTGCGCGAACTCGGCGCGGGGGAGCAGGCCGCGCCGGAGACCCCGGACGACGCGGTGCGCAACGAGCACCAGCAGGCCGTGCTCGCCGAGATCGAGCACCTGCGCCACCTCGCCGAACTTCTCGCCGACCCCGAACCGATCATCCGGGCCGCCCGGCTGCTCGCCGCCTCCCGCCCGCTGCCGGTGCTCGGCCTGCGGGCGGCCTCCGCGCAGGCGCGCGGCTTCGCGTACTTCGCGGCCAAGGTGCACCCGGACATCCGGCTGCTCGACGAGGGCGGCAGCATGCTCGCCGACCGGCTGGAACAGGCCACCGCGGCGGGGGCCACCGCGCTGCTCTGCTTCGCCCTGCCGCGCTACCCGCGGGAGTTGATGGACGCCCTGGTGGTGGCCCGGGAGTGCGGGCTGACCGTGCTCACCGTGGCCGACAGCGCCTTCTCGCCGGTGGCCAAGCTCTCCGACCTGATGCTGCCGGCCGCCGTCGGCACCGGGCTGGTCTTCGACACCGCCTGCGCGCCGATGATGCTCGGCCGGGTGCTGCTGCAGACCATGTGCGACGAACTCCCTGGGGCCGAGGCCAGGTTGGAGGCGATCGAGCACGCGGCGGCGGCGCGGGGGCTCTTCCTGGAATGAACAGGGCCCCGAATTAAGGCCGGGGGAGTACTCGTCAGGAACCCGGGCATCCCCTAGTGCAGGGGGTGCCGCCCATGCGCGTGATCCACGAGATGAAGTTCGTCGCCCGCCTGGCCTCGGGTGCCGACGAATGGTCCTGCCCCGCCTGCGGACGCCGCGTCACCCTGCGGCGCCTGCCCGAACCCGAACTGACCGTCCTCGACCCGGGAGACGAGTCCGCCGTCCACGTCGGCGTCATCGAACCCGACGCCCGCGCCACCGCGGCCGCCGAGAAGTACGGCCTCGGCCCCGTCCAGAACATCCCCCGCCCACCCGCGCCGCCCGCCCCCGACGCCGCCGACCGCCGCTGGCTCGCCGAGATCGGCATCGACTGGGACGGCGGCGACGCCGCGGCGTGAGTCAGCCCCGGGGGTGTAGAGGGGAAGGCCGTGGGTGTCCAGCTCGGAGGGCAGCGGCGAGGGAAGCGGGACGGACTCGCCGTACTTGCCGTGCAGGACGCCCTGGTACTCGCCGTCGCGGGGGTGCGTGTGGAGTGTCCAGGCGCCCTTGCGGGGTCGACCGCGAGGAGGACCGGCACGCCTGCGAGCGCGTACCAGCCGGTCTTGGCGGCGATGAGGCTGACGCGCGAGTCGTTGGGGAGCACCTCTACGGCCAGAGCGGCGCTGTGGGTGTCAGCCAGCCAGCTGTCTTCGGCCGCCCACTCGGCGGGTAGTACCAGCAGGTCCGGGTTCGCGTAGTCGTCCTGGTCGTCGGGCAGGGCGATGGACGACGACTCGAAGACGTCGAGGCCGGCCGCCAGCTGTGATCCGGTCCTTTCGCGTAGGCGCCGCACCGTCCCCGCGTGCTTGCCTCGGCGGGGCGGTGACATCAGCAGAACACCACCGACGATCTGGACCCGCAGTCCCGTGTGCCGCTCGATCTCTTCGGCAGCGCGACGCAGCCTGCCGGGTCGTACCGGGACGGTGGCCATGGAGTCCTCTACTGGGCTGAGTGGCTGGTCTTTTCGGCCCGAGCGTAGGGCTGGCGGGGCGTGCCGACTCGGGGATTGATCGGATTGCTCCGGGGTCTGGTCGAAAGTTGCTTGTTTAGATATATTCAGCCGAACCGAGCTTGAATGAATCCATCCGCAGAGAGGCCGGGACATGGTGCAGCAGCAGGCGAGCGGGCCGCGCGAGGTGCGTGCGGCGCGGGGGACGGGACTCACGACGCAGGGGTGGCAGCAGGAGGCGGCCCTGCGGATGCTGATGAACAACCTCGACCCCGAGGTGGCCGAGCACCCGTCGAAGCTGGTCGTGTACGGCGGCACCGGCAAGGCCGCGCGGGACTGGCGCTCCTTCGACGCCATGGTGAAGACGCTGCAGGGGCTGAAGCAGGACGAGACCATGCTGGTCCAGTCCGGGCGGCCGGTCGGCGTCATGCAGACCCACGAGTGGGCGCCGCGCGTGCTGATCGCCAACTCCAACCTGGTCGGCGACTGGGCCAACTGGGAGGAGTTCCGCAGGCTGGAGAGCCTCGGGCTCACCATGTACGGCCAGATGACCGCCGGCTCCTGGATCTACATCGGCACCCAGGGCATCCTCCAGGGCACCTACGAGACCTTCGCCGCCGTCGCCAACAAGCGCTTCAACGGCACGCTGGAGGGCACCATCACCCTCACCGCCGGCCTCGGCGGGATGGGCGGCGCCCAGCCGCTGGCCGTCACCATGAACGGCGGCGTGGCGATCTGCATCGACTGCGACCCGTCCCGGATCTCCCGCCGGATCGAGCACCGCTACCTGGACGTCGAGGCCAAGGACCTCAGCCACGCGCTGGAGCTCGCCACCGCCGCCCGCGACAAGAAGCAGCCGCTCTCCATCGGCGTGCTGGGCAACGCCGCCGAGCTGGTCCCGCAGCTGCTCGCGATGGACGCGCCGATCGACATCGTTACCGACCAGACCAGCGCCCACGACCCGCTCAGCTACCTGCCGGTCGGCGTCGCCTTCGAGGACATGGCGGACTACGCGGCCGCCAAGCCCGCCGAGTTCACCCAGCGCTCGCGCGAGTCGATGGCCCGGCACGTCGAGGCGATGGTCGGCTTCCTGGACCGCGGCGCCGAGGTCTTCGACTACGGCAACTCGATCCGCGGCGAGGCCCAGCTGGCCGGCTACGACCGCGCCTTCGCCTTCCCCGGCTTCGTCCCGGCGTACATCCGTCCGCTGTTCTGCGAGGGCAAGGGCCCGTTCCGCTGGGCCGCGCTGTCCGGTGACCCGCAGGACATCCACAAGACCGACAAGGCCGTCCTGGACCTCTTCCCGGAGAACGAGTCGCTGGCCCGCTGGATCAAGATGGCCCAGGAGAAGGTGCACTTCCAGGGCCTGCCCGCGCGCATCTGCTGGCTCGGCTACGGCGAGCGCGACAAGGCCGGCGAGCGCTTCAACGACATGGTCGCCTCCGGCGAGCTGTCGGCGCCGATCGTGATCGGCCGCGACCACCTGGACTGCGGCTCGGTGGCCTCCCCGTACCGCGAGACCGAGGCGATGCTGGACGGCTCGGACGCGATCGCCGACTGGCCGCTGCTCAACGCCATGGTCAACGTGGCCTCCGGCGCCTCCTGGGTGTCCATCCACCACGGCGGCGGCGTCGGCATCGGCCGCTCGATCCACGCCGGCCAGGTCACCGTCGCCGACGGTACGGCGCTGGCGGGCGAGAAGATCCGCCGGGTGCTCACCAACGACCCGGGCATGGGCGTCATCCGGCACGTGGACGCCGGGTACGACCGCGCCACCGAGGTCGCCGCCGAGCGCGGGGTGCGCGTTCCCATGGGTGAGCTGTGACCTCGACGTTCGAAGAGATGTGGGCGGAGCTGCTCCCCGTGGGCCGCTCCGCCGCCTCCGGCGGCTACCGCCGCTTCGCCTGGAACTCCGCCGACGCCGAGTGCCGCGCCTGGTTCGAGCAGCAGGCCCGCAGCCGCGGCCTGACGTACGAGCTGGACCGCAACGGCAACCAGTGGGCCTGGCTGGGCGATCCTCGTGGTCAGGGCGCGGTCGTCACCGGCTCGCACCTGGACTCCGTACCGGACGGCGGCGCCTTCGACGGCCCGCTCGGAGTGGTCTCCTCCTTCGCCGCACTGGACGAACTGCGCGCCCGCGGGGCCGAGTTCGACAAGCCCCTGGCGATCGTCAACTTCGGTGACGAGGAGGGCGCGCGGTTCGGTGTGGCCTGCATCGGCTCCCGGCTGACCGCCGGCGTGCTCTCCCGCGAGGCCGCGTACGAGCTGCGCGACGCCGACGGCCTGCGGCTGCCCGACGCGATGGAGAAGGCCGGCTACGACCCGACCGCGATCGGCGCGGACGACGAGCGGCTGGCCCGGATCGGCGCCTTCGTCGAACTCCACGTCGAGCAGGGCCGCCACCTCGCCGAGGGGCAGCCGGTCGGCGTGGCCGGTGCGATCTGGCCGCACGGCCGCTGGCGGTTCGACTTCCACGGCGAGGCCAACCACGCCGGCACCACCCGGATCGAGGACCGCCGCGACCCGATGCTGACGTACGCCAACACCGTGCTCGCCGCCCGCAAGAAGGCGAGGCTGGCGGGCGCGCTGGCCACCTTCGGCAAGGTCGCGGTCGAGCCCAACGGCACCAACGCGATCGCCTCGCTGGTGCGCGGCTGGCTGGACTCCCGGGCCGCCGACGAGCGCACCCTCACCGAGCTGGTCGCCGAGATCGAGCGGGCCGCCGCCGAGCGCGGCGAGCGCGACGGCGTCCGGGTCGAGCTGACCCGCGAGTCCTACACCCCGGTGGTGGACTTCGACGGCCCGCTGCGCGACCGGCTCGCCAAGCTGCTCGACGCCCCGGTGCTGCCCACCGGCGCGGGACACGACGCCGGGATCCTGGCGTCCGCGATCCCGACCGCCATGCTGTTCGTGCGCAACCCCACCGGTGTCTCGCACTCCCCGGCCGAGCACGCCGAGGAGGCCGACTGCCTGGCCGGGGTCGCCGCCCTCGCCGACGTACTGGAGGACCTGGCGTGTCAGTGACGGTTCCGATGACGTACTGGGCGCAGTACGCCTGGCTGCCGGGGGTCAACGGGCCCGCCGTCGAGCAGGACGTGCTGATCACCAGCGGCCCCGGCGGCCGGATCGTCCGGGTCGAGGCGGACAGCGGGCCCTGCCCGCCCGGCGCCGTCCGCCTCGACGGGCTGCTGCTGCCCGGCCAGGCGAACGCCCACTCGCACGCCTTCCACCGGGCGCTGCGCGGGCACGTCCAGGTCGGCTCCGGGACGTTCTGGACCTGGCGCGACACCATGTACCGCTTCGCCGGGGCACTCGACCCGGACAGCTACCTGGAGCTCGCCACCGCCGTCTACGCCGAGATGGCGCTCGCCGGGATCAGCGCCGTCGGCGAGTTCCACTACCTGCACCACGCGCCCGGCGGCGCCCGCTACACCGACCCGAACGCGATGGGCGAGGCGCTGATCGAGGCAGCCGCCCGGGCCGGCATCCGGATCACCCTGCTGGACACCTGTTACCTGTCCTCCGGCTTCGGTGCCGAGCCGACCCACCCGCAGCTGCGGTTCAGCGACGGCGACGCCGAGGCCTGGGCCGTCCGGGCGGACGCGCTCAAGCCGCGCGAGCACGCCCGGATCGGCGCCGCCATCCACTCGGTCCGGGCCGTCCCGGCCGAGCAGCTGGGCACCGTCGCCCACTGGGCGGCGATGCGCAAGGCGCCGCTGCACGTCCACCTGTCCGAGCAGACCGCCGAGAACGACGCCTGCCTGGCCGCGCACGGCGTCACCCCGACCCGGCTGCTCGCCGACCACGGCGCGCTCGGCCCGCGCACCTCGGCCGTGCACGCCACCCACCTCACCGACGAGGACGTCAAGCTCCTCGCCGACTCGGGTACCACCGTCTGCATGTGCCCCACCACCGAGCGGGACCTCGCCGACGGCATCGGCCCGGCCCGCCGGCTCGCCTCGGCCGGAAGCCCGATCAGCCTGGGCAGCGACAGCCACGCGATCATCGACCCGTGGGAGGAGGCGCGGGCGCTGGAGTTGGACGAGCGGCTGCGGACCCGCACCCGCGGGCACTGGACGGCGAACGCGCTGCTGCGGGCCGGCGGCGAGGACGGGCATGCCTCGCTGGGCTGGCCCGAGGCCGGGCGGATCGAGGCCGGGGCGCTCGCCGACTTCACGGTGATCGCGCTGGACTCCGTCCGTACGGCCGGGCCGCCGCCCCGGCTCGGCGCCGAGATCGCGGTCTTCGCGGCCTCGGCGGCGGACGTGCGGCACCTGGTGGTCGGCGGGCGGCACGTCGTCCGGGACGGCGTGCACCAACTGGTGGCCGACGTGCCGGGGGCGCTGCGCTCCGCGATCGGCGCGCTGGACTGCTGAACCTTGTTGTCCGACTCCCTTCGGAAGGCGTTGACTTGAGCACCAGGACCACTGTGATCACGGGCATCGGCAGCCTGGTGACCAACGACCTCGGGCACGGCACCGGGCCGCTCGGCCTGCTCACCGACGCGGCCGTGGTGATCGACGGCGACCGCGTCGCCTGGGTCGGCCCGGCCGGCCAGGCCCCGGCGGCGGACGAGCGCTTCGACGCCGAGGGCCGGGCGCTGCTGCCCGGCTTCGTCGACTCGCACGCCCACCTGGTGTTCGCGGGCGACCGCACGGCCGAGTTCAACGCCCGGATGTCCGGGCAGGCGTACTCGGCGGGCGGCATCCGCACGACGGTGGCGGCGACCAGGGCGGCGAGCGATGCCGAACTGGACGCGAACCTGGCCGGGTTCGTCCGGGAGGCGCTGCGGCAGGGCACCACCACGATCGAGTGCAAGTCCGGCTACGGGCTGACGGTCGAGGACGAGGCCCGGGCGCTGCGGATCGCGGCGAGGCACACGCCCGAGACCACGTACCTGGGGGCGCACATCGTCGCTCCCGAGTACGCCGAGGACCCGGCGGGCTACGTGGACCTGGTGACCGGCGAGATGCTGGACGCCTGTGCGCCGCACGCCCGTTGGGTGGACGTGTTCTGCGAGAAGGGCGCGTTCGACGGCGACCAGGCGCGGGCGGTCCTGACGGCGGGCATCGAGCGCGGGCTCACGCCGAGGGTGCACGCCAACCAGCTGACGTACGGGCCGGGGGTGCAGCTCGCGGTGGAGCTGGGGGCCGCCTCGGCGGACCACTGCACGCATCTGACCGATGAGGACGTGGCTGCGCTGGCCGGGTCGGCGACGGTCGCCACGCTGCTGCCGGGGGCGGAGTTCTCGACGCGGGCCGAGTACCCGAGCGGGCGGCGGCTGCTGGACGCGGGGGCCGTGGTGGCGCTGTCGACGGACTGCAACCCGGGCTCCAGCTTCACCAGTTCGATGGCGTTCTGCATCGCGGTGGCGGTGCGGGAGATGGGGATGACGCCGGACGAGGCCGTCTGGGCTGCGACTGCGGGGGGCGCGCACGCGCTGCGGCGCAGTGATGTGGGGACGGTCGCGGTGGGTGCGCGGGCGGACCTGCTGCTACTGGACGCGCCCTCGCACGTGCACCTGGCCTACCGCCCGGGTGTGCCGCTGACGGCGGCCGTCTGGCGGGCGGGCATCCGGGAGGTCTGAGCCCCGGACTGTGGACGGCCCCCGCGCCCCCGGGGTGGCGGGCGCGGGGGCTTCGCGTTCAGGGGGTGGTGGTCAGGTGGTCGAACTCGCCTGCCTTGGCACCTCGCAGGAACGCGGCGAACTCAGGGCGAGTCGTTCGGAGGACCATCTCACCCTCGTCGGACTCCCGAAGTTCAATGCCCCCCTCAGTGACCCGAACCTCGACACAGGCGTTGCTGGAGCCGGAGTAGCTGGACTTCTGCCATGTAGGGCTACTCATGATTGCCCTCTATCTCCTTCTTGATGGAACGGATGAAGTCTCGCGAGTCATCCTCGGAGAGGGCCACAGATCCCATCCGATCGAGGATCTCGCGGTAACTGGCCAGATCGGAGGGTGCATCGAAGAGCGGACAGCCGAAGCTGATGTCGATCTGTACCGTGTCCAACTCGGGAACCGGGCCGGCGACATAGACGAAGTTCTCGCTGGGGCCCGGCAGCGATTCGATCTTGAACGGCACGACTCGAACCGAGATGTCAGGACTCTCGGAATGGTCGATGAGGGCACCAAGTTGCTCGGCAAGCGCCTCCGGCCCGCTGAACTGCATTCGCAATGCTGCCTCATGGATGAAAGCCGTGTAAGGCGTAGCGCCGTCGCGGACGATCTGCTGCCTCCGCAAGCGGAAGGCCAAGCGGAGATCAACGTCAGACAGTGGCAGCGGCGGGATGGCACGGGCGAACACCGAAGCGGCGTAGGCTGGCGTCTGAAGCAGCCCAGGCAGGAAGGTGATCGAGTAGGTGGCGATCCGCTGGGCATGTGCCTCGATCGCTGCCACATCGAGTAGGTCTGTTGGTAGCCGCAGGCTGTACTCCTCCCACCATCCGGTTTCTCGCTCCCGCGCCATGTCGGCGAGCGCGTCGACCAGAGGCGTGTTGTTGCACCTGCAGGCCTCCGCGATCTGATGGAGGCGAGCGACGCTGACGGCAGACTTCCCGATCTCCATCTGGCTCACCAGCGCGGGAGTCACCCCGAGTACACGAGCGAGCTGGCTGCCGCCGAAGCCGGCTTGCTCTCTCATCCTTCGCAGTTCAGCACCGAGCCGTCGCTGACGAAGGGTGGGGATCCGAAGGGCCATGGCGTCCTTTCTGATGGTGCGCAGAAGCCAGTGTGCCGCGCCGGTCGCCAGCGGATCCATCCGGGCTCAGCGGAGGGTGTCCCCCGTGGGGAGGAACCTTCTCCCATCTCGCTTTAATTAAAGAGTCGATGGGCTATCGTCATTCTCAGCTCGATCCGACGGATCGTCAGTAAAGCCTTCTTTTGGGGCAGTAGGCGCCTGCTGCCCGCGCACCGAAGAGCAGCCGCCGCACCGGCCTGGCTCACGGTGACGACCGTCGTCACCCCTCCCACACCACAGCCTCACGGAGGTCCCCGTGTGCATCCGTAACACCCCCTCGCTCGCCCTCTCCCGGCAGGCCCTGCGGGACGCCATGACCCGCAACGGCCGCTGGGGCGCCGACGCCGTCTTCAACGCCGAACTCGCCCTCTGCGAGCTGATCGTCAACGCCTGGCGCCACGCCGGGACCCCCGCGCCCGTCGTCTGGTTCTCGATCCTCGACCGCACCCTCCGGGTCACCGTCTCCGACGAGAGCGACGCCCTCCCGCAGCCCCGAACGTCCTCCGGCCTCGCCGAGACGGGCCGGGGCCTCCAGTTGGTCGAGGGCCTCACCGACCGCTGGGGCGTCGACCCGCAGAAGCGCGGCAAGACCACCTGGTACGAGCTGGACTCCGACGCGTGACCCGGGACCCCATCGCGCCGGACGACCCCCGGATGCGCGACTACACCGAGCACCAAATCACTTCTCTCCTCGGCGAGTTGCGCCGCCGTGGTCTCCCGCACGGCCTCCTCTGGGGCTCCGCCGCGCCCGGCGAGACCACCCTCGACGGCCGCATCCTGATCGACTTCGGCAATGCGCCGGTCAGTACTCTCCTCAACCTCCTCCACCTCCTCCGCGACCTGGAGAGGGACGAGCCGTGGCACCGGTGAAGTTCTTCGTCGGCGCCGTCCTCGTCGCCCTCCTCGCCCTGGCGATCGCCACCGTCGTCCTCGGCGTCCTCGCGACCCTCAGGGTGCACCGTCCCGAGAACCGCGACGACCAGCCCTGAACCGGCCCGAGGGCGCTCGCCCGTCCAGGCCGAGGGCCGGTCAGCGAACCCGGTCGTTCCTCGGCCCGATGCCTTCGATCCCGGTCGGAGTCCCGTCCGGGGCGAACGGGTGCCGGAAGGTGAAGGCGCCCGGCGCGGAGCCGTGGTCGTAGAGGTGCACCAGCCTGGAGACCGCGTCCTGCCAGGTGGGTACCACGCCGTCGGAGACCCACCAGAGCACGTAATTCGGGTGCTCCGTCCTCTCGACCCAGTCATGACGCCTGGTCAGTGCCTCACGGTGCAGGCCGGTGTAGATGGCATCGAAGGCGAGGTCCAGGTCGGTCCAGAGCGAGAGGGTCGCGGCCAGGGCGGTGGTTTCCCTGGTTCGGCCCTTGCCGTACCAGGCCGGTACGGCGAATTCTCCCCACGCACCCCAGTCCGCCCCGAAGAGGACACCCCGTTCACCGTCGGCCGCTTCAGCATGGGCGAGGTACCCGGGGCGCTGGCCGATCTCCTGGTAGACGGTCGCACCCACGTCGTAGAACTCGTTCGTGAGAGGTGCGGTATCGACGAGAGGTGACTTCAGGGTGCCGAATGTGTACATCGCAAGATGGGGCATGCGTCTCTCCCTGGTCGGGGGTGCCCGAGGTGGACCCGTTTCGATGGCCTGTGCATGGCGGCGGGGGGCGTGGGGCATGACCGACTCGTCCCGGCGCGGGTGGCACAGCCTGGAGGAACTCCGTTGCGACCGTGGGCGATCGCCGAAGACCAGGTGAAGGTAGCTGCTTCTGCGGGCCCTGTCGAAGTTGCGTTTTCCCTGCCCAGATGGCTTCTCGCCCCCGTCACTGCGGCGGTCGGGGCAGTCGGTGCCGGACCTGGGCCGGTGGAACAACACGGCTGCCCGGCGCAGGAAGTCGGCCCGGCCGACTTCCTGCGCGTTCAGGTTCTCTCTACGGGACGACCGGACGGGCCGTGGCCACGCTGTGGCGCCCGGTGGCGCGGGCGCTTGTCATTCCACGCCCAACGAGCGCTTCAGGAAGGCCAGTTCGTGGTGCAGCAGGTTCTCCGCCACGGCCTCGTCGGTGGGGCGGTGACCGGTCGCCCGCAGGGGCAGGACTTCGTGGGGGCGGCCGGCGGCGAGGAGGGCGCTGGAGAGCCGCAGGGTGTGGGCGGGGTAGACGTTGTCGTCAAGGAGGCCCTGGATCAGCAGCAGCGGGCGCCTCAGGTTCGGGGCCTCGGTGGTCAGGTCGCCGGAGTCGTAGTGCTCGGGGTACTGGTCGGGGTGGCCGAGGAAGCGCTCCTGCCAGTGGGTGTCGTAGAGGCGCCAGTCGGTGGGGGCGGCCCCGGCCGAGGCGGCGTGGAAGACGTCCGGCCGCCTCAGCACCGCGAGGGCGGCCAGGTAGCCGCCGAAGGACCAGCCGCGGATGCCGACCCGGTCGAGGTCCAGCAGCCCGGGCCGCAGCCGGGCAGTCTCCCGCAGGCCGTCGATCTGGTCCTCCAGAGGGGGCCCGGCCTTGTCACCCCAGACCCTCTTGTCCCACTGCGGCCCGCGGCCGGGGGTGCCTCGTCCGTCTATGACCAGCACCGCGAAACCCTGGTCGGCGAACCACTGCGACACCTGCTCGTGCCAGGCGCCTCCGGTGGTGACCTTCTGCATCGCGGGCCCGGCGTACGGGTCGAGCAGTACGGGCAGCGGGCCGTCGCCGGGGCGGTACCCGGTGGGCAGGTAGAGCGCGGCGCGCAGCTCGCGCGGGCCCAGGACCAGGATTTCGGGCCGGGCGGTGACGACGGGCGGTTCGGCGTACGAGGTGAGCGTGACGGGCTCCTGACCGTCCCGCAGCACAGTGGTGCGCTCGCTGCGGGAGCGGGTGGTGATGACCAGCGTGCCACCGCGCCGGACTCCGGTGTGCAGACCCGGGCCGCTGCTCAGCTTCTCCAGGCCGAGGCCGGGCCGGTAGACCCACAGGTGCGTCTCGGTGGGGTCCTCGGAGGCGGTGAACAGCACCTCCTCGCCCTCAGTCCCGGTTACCGCCCGCAGCTGCAGCCCGTCCGGCGTGACCGGCTTGCCGTCGACGGTGAGCTGCCGGGTGTCGCCGTCGTCGGCGGTGTCGACCAGCGCGCCGCCCGCCGTCCGGACCGGAAGGCCGGGGATCAGCTCGATCCAGTGCGGGTCCGTCCGCTCGGCGAGCAGCCGGGTGGCGCCGTCCGGCTCGATCGCGAGCGTACGCACCGTGCGCTGGTCGCGGCTCTGCACGGCGGCGTACGGGCCGTGGCCGTCCCAGCCGGCGGCGGTGAGGTACTCGAACGCATCGCGGTCCCAGCGCACCTCGACCCGGCTGCCGTCGAGGCCGAGCAGGCGGAGCGAGACGTCGGCGTTGGCGGTGCCGGCCAGCGGGTAGCGGACGGCGCGCGGCGGCTGCTGCGGGTCGGTGGGATCGGCGAGGAAGAGCCGGGTGACGGCGCGCTCGTCGACCCGGGCGACCAGCAGCGCGGTGCCGTCGGGGGACCACCAGTAGCCACGGTCGCGGTACATCTCCTCGGCGGCGACGTACTCGGCGAGCCCGTACGTGACGTCGCGGTCCTCGGGCTCGGCCAGCGCGCGGTCACCCGTACCGTCCGTGCCGACCACCCGCAGGGCGCCGCCGCTGACGTAGGCGATCGTGCGGCCGGTCGGGTCGAGCCGCACTTCGCGGGGCTCACCGGTGCAGGGGATCGCGCGGGCGCTGCCCGTGACGGTGTCGGCCAGCCACAGCCCGCCGTCCAGCGCGAAGACCGCGAGGGAGCCGGTGGCATCGGTGCTGTACGAGGCGATGCCGGTGGCGGACCCGAGCACGCCCGGGTCGGCGACCAGCCGCTCCGCACCGGTCGCGGTGTCCAGCGCCCAGAGGCGGGCGAGCGGGTCGGTGCCGCCCCGGCTGCGCAGGAACAGCACGGTCGAGCCGTCGGCGGAGAGCTGCGGCTGGGCCGGGACGCCCAGGGTGAACCGCCGGGTGCGGGCCAGCTGCTGCGGGAACGAGTGCTGCGGGAACGAGTGCGGCGGGAACGAGTGCTGCGGGGACGAGTCGGTGGCCATGCGGGCACCGTAGGCAGAAAACGCCCGGGGCCGCCGCGGATCTCAGGAATCCACGGCGGCCCCGGAGCTTCACCGGGCGGACGTCAGTGCACGTCGCCCATGAGCTTGACGACCTTCTTGCGGTACATCGCCAGCGCGACACCCGCGACGATCGCCATGACGCCCTGCACCGCGAAGTACGCGGTGCTGCCGACCACCTTGTCGCCCAGCACCAGCTGGAAGATGGCGGCGACGCAGTCACCCGCGGTGACGGCGAGGAACCAGACGCCCATCATCTGGCTGGCGTACTTGGTCGGCGCCAGCTTGGTGGTGACGGACAGGCCGACCGGGGAGAGGGTGAGCTCACCGACGGTCTGGACCAGGTAGACCATGGCCAGCCACAGCGGGGTGACCTTGGTGTCGCCGGAGGCGGAGGCCATCGCCAGCATCATGACGATGAAGGAGGCGCCGATCATCAGCAAACCGAAGGCGAACTTCATGGTGGTGCTGGGGTTCTTCGACCGGCGGGCCAGCGCGACCCAGATCCAGGCGAAGACCGGGGCCAGCGCCATGATGTACAGCGGGTTGAGCGACTGGAACCAGCTGGACGGGAAGTCGAGCCCGAACAGCGTGGACGCGGTGTGCTCGTCGGCGAAGATGTTCAGCGTCGAGCCGGACTGGTCGTAGATCATCCAGAACACGGCGGCGGCGACGAAGAACCAGATGTAGCCGCTCATCTTGGACTGCTCGTTGGCGTCGAGGTCCTTGTCGCGCTTCACCTTGGTGAAGACCAGGACCGGGATCGCCAGGCCGGCGATGGACAGCGGCCAGATCGCCCAGTTGATGGTGAAGTGGCCGGTAGCGGCGACGACGCCGTAGAAGACGGCGGCGATGGCCAGCCAGATGCCCGCCTTGGTGAAGATCTTCCGCTTCTCGTCCGGGGTGATCGGCGAGGTGACGACGTTGCTCTTCGGGCTCAGGTGGCGGGTGCCCAGCAGGAACTGGCCCAGGCCGAGGGCCATGCCGACACCGGCGAGGGCGAAGCCCAGGTGCCAGCTGACGCTCTGGCCGACGGTGCCGATGACCAGCGGGGCCGCGAAGGCGCCGAGGTTGATGCCCATGTAGAAGACGGTGAAGCCACCGTCGCGGCGCGGGTCGTTCGGGCCGTCGTAGAGGTGGCCGACCATCGTCGAGATGTTGGCCTTGAGCAGGCCGGAGCCCACCGCGATGAAGGCGAGGCCGACGAAGAACGACGCGCTGAAGGGGACCGCCAGCAGGAAGTGGCCGATCATGATGATCGTGCCGCCGACCGCGACGGTCTTGCGAGCGCCGAGGAAGCGGTCCGCGATCCAGCCGCCCGGGAGGGCGAGCAGGTAGACCATGGCCGTGTAAACGCTGTACACGGCGGCGGCGACGGCCGTCTTCATGGCCAGGCCGCCGTCCGCGACGGAGGCGGTCATGTAGAGCACCAGCAGGGCACGCATGCCGTAGTAGCTGAAGCGCTCCCACATCTCGCTCATGAAGAGAGTGGCGAGTCCCCGGGGGTGGCCGAGGAAGGTCTTGCCGCCAGGAGTGGCCGACGTGACGCCGGTGTCCAGGGTCGTAGACGCCATGAGTAGTGGTTCCTTGCCTGATCGCGTCCGCCTAGGGGGGTGGCGGCGGACGAACTTCAACCACTGTACGTGGCGATATTTGGCGTTATCAGATGACAAAGGCCACGTATTAGGTATGGGAATGGCAAAGTTCGAAGAAGATCTGCCCGATTGATCGATGGTAGACCGGCGCGTACTCCTTCGGTTTCAAGATCCAATCAGAGATTCTTCGCCGAACGATCGGTTGGTGTCACTCTGTTGGCCCATTGCGGATCCTTGTATAACGATCACGCTCTGTGAACTACCTCACAGGGCGTACGGCCTTACCCGGGCGGACTACCATCACCACATGACCTGTGTGCTGCTCGCCGAGGACGATCCGGCGATCTCCGAACCGCTCGCCCGGGCCCTGCGACGGGAGGGCTACGAGGTGCTCGTCCGCGAGGACGGTCCGACCGCACTCGCCGCCGGCCTCACCGAGGAGGTCGACCTCGTCGTCCTGGACCTCGGCCTGCCCGAGATGGACGGTCTTGAGGTCTGCCGCCGCCTGCGTGCCGACGGCAAGAGCTGCCCCGTGCTGGTGCTGACCGCCCGCGCCGACGAGGTGGACACCGTGGTCGGCCTGGACGCCGGCGCCGACGACTACGTCACCAAGCCCTTCCGCCTGGCCGAGCTGCTCGCCCGCGTCCGGGCCCTGCTCCGGCGCGGCAACGTCGACCAGCTCACCACCGGTGCGCACGGGGTGAAGATCGACATCGAGTCCCACCGCGCCTGGCTCGGCGAGGAGGAGCTGACCCTCTCCGCCAAGGAGTTCGAGCTGCTGCGCGTCCTGGTCCGCGACGCGGGCCGGGTGGTCACCCGCGAGGAGATCATGCGGCAGGTCTGGGACACCACCTGGTGGACCTCGACCAAGACTCTGGACATGCACATCTCCTGGCTCCGCAAGAAGCTCGGCGACGACGCGGCGAACCCGCGCTACATCGCCACCGTGCGCGGGGTGGGGTTCCGGTTCGAGAAGAATTAACCCCGTACGGAGATCTTGGCCGGGCGGCGGCCGATGAAGCGGAAGACCTCGGGGAGCAGCAGCGTGAAACGCCGGATGATCAACTCGCTGCTGGTCGTCGTCCTGGTGGTCGTCGTGGTGTTCTGCGTGCCGCTCGCCCTGGTCGAGAAGCGGACCATCGTCAGCTCGGCCCAGGACCGGGTGGACGCCACCGCCGTCCGGGTGCTCGCCCTCGTGGAGAGCCGGCTCACCGCGGGCGAGGCTGTCAAGGAGGGCCGGGTCTTCGAGAGCCAGGTCGCCGAGGGCAGCTACGTCGAGGTGCAGATCCCCGGCCAGCAGGTGCTCTCGGCCGGTGACCGCCCCGCCGGGAAGCTCCTGAAGGCCGTCGAGCGCGGCAACAGCGGCGAGATCGTCACCGTCGAGCAGTCCCGTCAGGACGTCGACCACGAGATCTCCAACAACCTGCTGCTCCTCGGCGTGGTCGCCCTGCTGGCCGTCCAGGCCGCCGTGGCGCTCGCCGTCTGGCAGGCCAAGCGGCTCGCCCGGCCGCTCACCGAGCTCGCCGAGACCGCCGAGCGGCTCGGCTCCGGCGACCCCCGCCCGCGCGACCGCCGCTACGGGGTGCCCGAGCTGGACCGGATCGCGGAGGTGCTGGACACCAGCGCCGAGCGGATCGCCCGGATGCTCACCGCCGAACGCCGGCTCGCCGCCGACGCCTCGCACCAGCTGCGCACCCCGCTCACCGCGCTGTCGATGCGGCTGGAGGAGATCACCGCCCTCGCCGAGGAGCCGGAGACCGTCAAGGAGGAGGCGACCATCGCCCTCCAGCAGGTCGAGCGGCTCACCGACGTCGTCCAACGGCTGCTCACCACCCAGCGCGACCCGCGCAGCCCCACCGCCGTCGCCTTCGACCTGGACGACGTGATCAAGCAGCAGGTGGAGGAGTGGGGACCGACGCTGCGCGAACGGGGCCGGGTGCTGTCCCTGGAGGGCCTGCACGGGGTCACCGCGGTCGGCACCCCGGGGACGGTGGCCCAGGTGCTGGCCACCCTGATCGAGAACTCGCTGATGCACGGCGCCGGGACGATCACCCTGCGGGTGCGGCCCTCCGGTACCTCGGTGGTGGTCGAGGTGCAGGACCAGGGCGCCGGGGTGCCGGCCGACCTGGGCAACCGGGTGTTCGAGCGCGCGGTCAGCGGCCGCAACTCCACCGGCATCGGGCTGGCCGTCGCCCGTGACCTGGCGGAGGCGGACGGCGGCCGACTGGAGCTGCTCTCGCTGAAGCCCGCGGTGTTCGCGCTCTTCCTCGGCCGCAGCCACCAGGACTGATCAGGAGCCCTGGCCGAGGCGCATGTCGCGGACCACGTCGAGGTCGGTGAAGGTGGGCGGCGCGTCGCAGAGCGCCACCATCTCGCGGAAGATCCGGTCCGTCTCGGGGAGCCGGGAGTTGCGCATCGCCTCCTCGTAGGAGGGGAACTCCACGATCTCCACCACGTGCCTGCTGTCGGAGCGGTCGGTGCCGACCACCGCGTGCGAGGCGGTCCGGATGCCGTTGGTGGCCTCGACCCAGCTGTCCATGAGCTGGTTCAGGTCGTCGAGCCTCTCGGTCCTGCAGTCGATGATCTGGACGAACGCCATGGCGAGCCTCCCGGACCCCCTCGGTCTCGATCACCCGCGGGCCGTGCTCGCCCTCGGTCACCACTGTCCTCTCGCGGAGGCGGGCCGGGCAAGGGGCGGGAGGGGAGCGGAAAGGGCCGGTCGCCGGTCGGGCGAAGGGAGCGGGAGCGGGGGCCCGGAGGGGCCTATTCGGCCTTGGCGTAGCGGATCTGCGCGGTGGCCAGCATCAGCTCGGCCTGGGCGGCCAGCTCCTGGCCGTCGGCGGTGTCGACGGCGTTGGCGGCGTCGGCGGCCGGCTCGGGCTCGGGGAGGGCGGTGAACACCCAGGTGCGGTACGAGATGAAGCGGAACACGGTGGCCACGCCGAGGCCGATCACCTTGGCGCCCAGCTGCTCGTAGTGCGAGTCCAGGAGGAGCACGTAGACCGTGAAGGCGAGCACGCCGGTCTCGATCAGCATGCCGATTCCGCTGAACACCAGGAACAGCGTGATCTCCCGCTTGCGCGAAGCGGCGTCGCGGTCCCGGTACAGCCAGTAGCGGTAGCCGAGGTAGTTGGTGGCGATCGCGATCACCGTCGCGGCGATGTTGGACCGCAGTGAGGCCAGGCCCAGGCCGTTGATGCAGACCCAGAAGACGGCGAAGTTGATGACCACGCCGCTCAGGCCGACGATGCCGAACTTCACGACCTCGCCCGTGAGCCCGCGCATCTTCTGCACGAGCGGGCGTTTCGGAGCTGCGGTCGTCGCCATACCGGGTGGCCTCCATGTTCACGCGGGTCGAAAGGACGGATCGCTGGGACGCAACCATCCCTTGAGCCCTGCGTGCACGCACATGATCCGACCGCGCGGACGAGGACCTGGCCGTCCAGGCTACCCGCTTCCACCGAACGGCTCAGCCGTCCGGGACGGGGGTTGACATCTACGCGCGTCCACTACTCACGGCCCCACCGCGGCTCCAAGGCCCCCCACCGGCCCGGATATCCTGGCGGGGTGACTTCCCCGGGCAATGTGAATTTTCCAGTGGTGGGCATGATCGGTGGCGGGCAGCTGGCCCGCATGGCACACCAGGCGGGAATCCCGCTCGGGGTCCGGTTCAAGCTCCTCGCCGACACTCCCCAGGACTCCGCCGCACAGGTGGTTTCCGACGTCGTCCTCGGTGACTACCGCGACCTCGACACCCTGCGCCGCTTCGCCGCCGGCTGCGACGTCATCACCTTCGACCACGAGCACGTCCCCACCGAGCACCTGCGCGCCCTGGAGGCCGACGGCATCGCCGTCCGCCCCGGCCCGGAGGCGCTGGTCAACGCCCAGGACAAGGGCGTGATGCGGGCCAGGCTCGACTCCATCGGGGTGCCCTGCCCCCGGCATCGGATCGTCGCCGACCCGGCCGACGTCACCGCCTTCGCGGAGGAGGGCACCGGCTACCCGGTCGTGCTCAAGACCGTCCGCGGCGGCTACGACGGCAAGGGCGTCTGGGTCGTCGACGACGAGGAGGAGGCACAGGCGCCGTTCCTGGCCGGCGTCCCGGTGCTGGCCGAGGAGAAGGTCGACTTCGTCCGCGAGCTGGCCGCCAACGTGGTCCGCTCGCCCAGCGGCCAGGCCGTCGCCTACCCGGTCGTCGAGAGCGTCCAGGAGAACGGCGTCTGCGCCGAGGTCACCGCCCCCGCGCCGGACCTCGACCCCGCCCTCTCCGACGAGGCCCAGCAGCTCGCCCTGCGGATCGCCGGCGACCTCGGCATCGTCGGCCACCTGGCCGTCGAGCTGTTCCAGACCCGGGACGGCCGGATCCTGGTCAACGAGCTCGCCATGCGCCCGCACAACTCCGGGCACTGGACCCAGGACGGTGCCGTCACCTCGCAGTTCGAGAACCACCTGCGGGCCGTCCTCGACCTCCCGCTCGGCGACCCCCGGCCGCGCGCCAGGTGGACCGTCATGGTCAACGTCCTCGGCGGCGACTACCCGGACATGTACCACGCCTTCCTGCACTGCATGGCCCGCGACCCCGGTCTGCGGATCCACATGTACGGGAAGGACGTGAAGCCCGGCCGCAAGGTCGGCCACGTCAACGTCTTCGGGGACGACCTCGACGACGTCCGCGAGCGCGCCCGCCATGCGGCCGCCTACCTGCGAGGAACGATCACCGAATGACCTCCCCCCTTGTCGGCATCGTGATGGGCTCGGACTCCGACTGGCCGGTCATGGAGGCCGCCGCCCAGGCCCTGGACGAGTTCGAGATCCCCTACGAGGTGGACGTCGTCTCCGCCCACCGGATGCCCCGCGAGATGGTCGCGTACGGCGAGAAGGCCCACGAGCGCGGCCTGAAGGCGATCATCGCGGGCGCCGGCGGCGCGGCCCACCTGCCGGGCATGCTGGCCTCCGTCACCCCGCTGCCGGTCATCGGCGTCCCGGTGCCGCTGCGCTACCTGGACGGCATGGACAGCCTGCTGTCGATCGTCCAGATGCCGGCCGGCGTCCCGGTAGCGACCGTCTCGGTGGCCGGCGCGCGCAACGCGGGCCTGCTCGCGGTGCGGATGCTGGCCGCCTTCGACCCCGAGCTCACCGAGAAGATGGCCGACTTCCAGGCCGAGCTGAACAACCAGGCCACCGAGAAGGGCAAGAAGCTCCGGGCCAAGGTGGCCGGCTCCTCGTCCTTCGGCTTCGGCAAGTAGGACATCGGCAGGCAGCTTCGGCGAGCAGGACTGCGGCAAGCAGGACCCGCCGACCGGGTGGGGTAGAACAGCCCGTATGACTTCTCAGACGGACTCCGCCACCGCGCTGGCCGCCGCCCGGGCCCTGCTGCGCACCGCCCCCGTCGTGGACGGTCACAACGACCTCCCCTGGGCGATGCGCGAGCAGGCCGGGTACGACCTCGGCGCGCTCGACCTCGCCGCCGACCAGAGCGACCGGCTGCACACCGACCTCGCCCGCCTCGCGGAGGGCGGGGTCGGCGCGCAGTTCTGGTCCGTCTACGTGCCCGCCTCGCTGGCCGGCGACCACGCGGTCAGCGCCACCCTGGAGCAGGTCGACTTCGTCCACGCCCTGGTCGAGCGCTACCCGGACCGGCTGCGCCTCGCCCGTACCGCCGCCGACATGGAGGCCGCCCGCGCCGAGGGCCGGATCGCCTCGCTGATGGGCGCCGAGGGCGGCCACTCGATCGACTGCTCGCTGGCCACCCTGCGCGCCCTGTACGAACTCGGCGTCCGCTACCTGACGCTCACCCACAACGACAACGTGCCGTGGGCGGACTCCGCGACCGATGAGCCGGCGGCCGGCGGGCTGACCCGGTTCGGCGAGGAGGTCGTCCGGGAGATGAACCGGCTCGGCATGCTGGTCGACCTCTCGCACGTCTCCGCCGACACCATGCGGGACGCCCTGCGGGTCACCGAGGCGCCGGTGGTCTTCTCGCATTCCTCGGCCCGCACGGTCTGCGACCACCCGCGCAACATCCCGGACGACGTGCTCGCCCAGCTGCCCGCCAACGGCGGCGTGGCGATGGCGACCTTCGTCCCGAAGTTCATCCTGCCCGCCGCCATCGAGTGGACCCTGGCCGCCGACGAGAACATGCGCGCCCACGGCTTCCACCCGCTGGACACCACCCCGCCGGCCATGGAGCGCCAGCGCGCCTTCGAGGCCGCCAACCCGCGCCCGATCGCCACCCCGGCCACCGTCGCCGACCACCTGGACCACATGCGCGAGGTCGCGGGCATCGACCACATCGGCATCGGCGGCGACTTCGACGGCACCGCCTTCCTGCCGGACGGCCTCGACTCGGTGGCCGGCTACCCCAACCTGGTGGCCGAACTCCTCGGCCGCCACTGGTCCGAGGCCGACCTGGCCAAGCTCACCTGGCACAACGCCGTGCGCGTCCTGCGCGACGCCGAGTCGGTCGCCGCCTCCCTGCGGGCGAGCCGCCGGCCCTCCATCGCCACCATCGCCCAGCTGGACGGCTGACGCGGGGTCCTAGCCCAGCCGCGGGATCTCGATGGCCGGGCACCTGTCCATCACCATCGAGACCCCCGCGGCCCGGGTCCGCCCGTAGGCGGCCTCGTCGACGACCCCCAGCTGGAACCAGACCGCCTTCGCCCCGGCCGCCACGGCCTGGTCGGCGACCTCCCCGGCCAGCGAGCTGTTCACGAACACGTCCACCACGTCGACCGGGAACGGGATCTCCGAGAGCGAGGCGTAGCCGGGCTCGCCGAGGACCGTCTCGGCCTTCGGGTGCACCGGCACGATCCGCTTGCCGTAGCGCTGGAGCACCTGCGCCACGCCGTAGGCGGCTCGGGCGGTGTTGTTGGACAGGCCGACCACGGCCCAGGTGTCGCCGCTGCGGGTGAGGATCTCGCGGACCGTCGCTTCGTCGCCGTAGTTCGTCATGCCGGTGCCAACGGTGCGCGCCGGAGGGCGATTCCCGGCTCAGGAGTTGAAGGCCTGGAGCCTGACCAGGGCCGTCCCGTCACCGTCGTAGGCGGCTTTCAGGTGGACGGTCACGGCCTGGTCGCCCGGAGGCTTCGCATCCGGCGCCAGCGCGTTGCCGAAGTCCAGCCCCGCCGTGGTGCCGCCCGTCAGCCGCACGCGGGGGAAGGCCGTCGAAAGCCGCTGTGCCAGGTCCTCCCGCGGCATCCGGAAGTCGGCGTCGTAGCCACGGTCCTGCCAACCGCCCTTGTCGGTGCAGTGGACCTCGGTGGCCTGGGCGGGGAGCTTCCCGCCCGCGAAGGCCATGACCTCGGAACAGTCGGCCGCGGTCGGGCCGCCGATCTCCCAGTGGGTCACCGCGTACCCGAAGGGGGCCACCGGCGAACGCGTTCGACGGAGTCGGCGTCCGGGCGTCCCGGCGGGCCCGGGTCCTGGGGCCGGGATCAGCTGGGGCGGCCGAGGGCGCGGTAGGTCCAGCCGGCGGCGCGCCAGGCTTCGGCGTCGAGCACGTTGCGGCCGTCGAGCAGGCGGCGCTCGGCGACGACGGTGCCGAGCTCGGCCGGGTCGAGCTCGCGGAACTCGGCCCACTCGGTGAGGTGGAGGACGACGTGGGCGCCCTCGGCGGCCTCCAGGGCGGAGTCGGCGTACGCCAGGGAGGGGAACATCTTGCGGGCGTTGTCCACGGCCTTGGGGTCGTAGACGGTGACCTGGGCGCCCTGGAGCTGGATCTGCGCGGCGACGTTGAGGGCGGGGGAGTCCCGGATGTCGTCCGAGTTGGGCTTGAAGGCGGCGCCGAGGACGGCGACCCGGCGGCCGAGGAAGCCGCCGCCGCACTGTTCGCGGGCCAGCTCGACCATCCGCGAGCGGCGCCGCATGTTGATCGAGTCGACCTCGCGCAGGAAGGTCAGCGCCTGGTCGGCGCCGAGTTCGCCGGCCCGGGCCATGAACGCCCGGATGTCCTTGGGCAGGCAGCCGCCGCCGAAGCCGAGGCCGGAGTTGAGGAACTTGCGGCCGATCCGCTCGTCGTGCCCGAGCGCGGTGGAGAGCAGGGTGACGTCCGCGCCGGCCGCCTCGCAGACCTCGGCCATCGCGTTGATGAAGGAGATCTTGGTGGCGAGGAAGGAGTTGGCGGCGGCCTTCACCAGCTCGGACGTCGCGTAGTCGGTGACCAGGAACGGCACTCCGGCGGCGATCGGGTCCGCGTACACCGCGCGCAGCAGCCGCTCGGCCCGCTCGCTCTGGGTGCCGACCACGATCCGGTCGGGGCGCAGGGTGTCCTGGACGGCGAAGCCCTCGCGCAGGAACTCCGGGTTCCAGGCCAGTTCGGCGGCCTCGCCGACCGGCGCCAGCGCGGCCAGCCGCTCGGCCAGCCGGGCCGCCGAGCCGACCGGCACGGTGGACTTGCCGACCACCAGGGCCGGGCGGGTCAGGTGCGGCGCGAGGTCCTCGATCGCGCTGTCCACGTACGACATGTCGGCGGCGAACTCGCCCTTGCGCTGCGGGGTGTTGACGCAGATGAAGTGCACGTCGCCGAACTCCGCGGCCTCCTTGGCGGAGGTGGTGAAGCGCAGCCGCCCGGTCGAGCCCTCGTGTCCGGCCACGTGCTTGAGCAGCAGTTCGGACAGGCCCGGCTCGTACATCGGCACCCGGCCGGCGGTGAGCGTGGCGATCTTGTCGGGATCGATGTCCAGACCCAGCACCTCGAAGCCGAACTCGGCCATCGCGGCGGCATGCGTGGCGCCGAGGTAGCCGGTGCCGATCACGGAGATGCGGAGGGTCACGGGTTCCCCTTAGTGCGGGTTCGACCAGTAGAGGGTGCCCCTGATGCTATCCGTCCCGCCCGGCTCGGCACCGGGTACCCGCACGTCACCCGCTCGCCGAGGACGCTAGGCAGCCGCAGGTCGGAGCCCTAGGATCTCTACTGAACGGTAGTTAACGCGATTCGACTCGGATCGGACGTCGATCGGACGTCGGTCACTGGACGACGAGGCAGGCATCATGGCGGGCAGCGCAGGAGCGGCTGACTTCGATCTCTTCCGTATCTCCGAGGAGCACGAGATGCTCCGTGAGGCGGTGCGTTCGCTGGCCGAGGCGAAGATCGCTCCGTTCGCGGCGGAGGT
>NZ_JBHWDU010000086.1:0-36643 GCF_042734825.1 Kitasatospora sp. NPDC059648
ATGGTACTGCAGGGGGGACCCTGTGGGAGAGTAGGACGCCGCCGAACAATCATTCAGAAGAACCCCCATCCGGATCCCGGATGGGGGTTCTTCGCGTTTGCCGTCGATTTCCGCCCAATTCGGACGGAAGTCGCCCGGTCGCTCCGGGTGACCCCCGCCGAGTGGCTGGTCCTCCGTCAATATGCCGCTAAAACCACGTGATCACCGCACTGATCAGCGGAATATCGCTGGTCACGCCGTAGTCTCGAAGGCGGGGGGAACAGATGTCCGGGGGTGGCTCCCGGGCAGGGCCGGATCAAGAATGGTGCTCATGGGACGAGGCAGGCTGCGCATCTACCTCGGGGCGGCCCCCGGGGTCGGCAAGACGTACGCCATGCTCGCCGA
The DNA here is from genome assembly GCF_042734825.1 of Kitasatospora sp. NPDC059648. Classification (NCBI taxonomy): domain Bacteria; kingdom Bacillati; phylum Actinomycetota; class Actinomycetes; order Kitasatosporales; family Streptomycetaceae; genus Kitasatospora; species Kitasatospora sp. NPDC059648. Next base: position 385 of record NZ_JBHWDU010000086.1, read on the forward strand.
GGCGCACCGGCGGCAGGAGCGTGGCACGGACGTCGTGGTGGCGTTCGTGGAGGACCACGGCCGGCGACGGACCGCCGACCTGGTCGCCGGGCTGGAGGTCGTGCTTCGGCAGCAGGTGGTGCACCGGGGCGCGAGGTTCTCCGAGATGGACCTGGACGCCGTCCTGGCCCGCCGCCCCGAGGTGGCGCTGGTGGACGAGCTGGCCCACACCAACGTGCCCGGCTGCCGCAACGAGAAGCGCTGGCAGGACGTCGAGGAGCTGCTCGCGGCCGGGATCGACGTCATCTCCACCGTGAACGTCCAGCACCTGGAATCGCTCGGCGACGCGGTCGAGGGCATCACCGGGGTTCGCCAGCGGGAGACCGTCCCGGACGAGGTGGTCCGCCGGGCGGACCAGATCGAGCTGGTGGACATGTCCCCGCAGGCGCTGCGGCGGCGGCTGGCGCACGGCAACGTGTACACGCCGGAGAAGATCGACGCCGCGCTCGCCAACTACTTCCGTCCGGGCAACCTCACCGCGCTGCGCGAACTGGCGCTGCTGTGGACCGCGGACCGGGTGGACGAGTACCTGCAGAAGTACCGTGCCGAGCAGGGGATCGAGGGCATCTGGCAGGCCCGGGAGCGGATCGTGGTCGGCCTGACCGGCGGCCCGGAGGGGGCGACGCTGATCCGCCGGGCGGCCCGCATCGCGGCCCGGGTCTCGGGCGGCGAGCTGCTGGCCGTGCACATCTCCCGCTCCGACGGCCTCGCGGGCTCCGGCTCGCCGCAGACGCTGATCGAGCAGCGCGCGCTGGTGGAGAGCCTCGGCGGCTCCTTCCACAACGTCCTGGGCGACGACCCGGCCGGCGGCCTGCTGGACTTCGCGCGGGGAGTGAACGCCACCCAGATCGTGCTGGGCACCAGCCGCCGGCCCCGCTGGCAGTACCTGTACGGGCCGGGCGTGGGCACCCTCGTCACCCAGAAGGCCGGGGACATCGACGTCCACATGGTCACCCACGAGCACGCCGGGCACGGGCGCCGCGGCAAGATACCGGTGCGCCGGATCACCGACCTGGGCCGGACCCGGACCGTCGCGGGCTGGCTGATCGGGCTGGCCGGCCCGCCGCTGCTGGCGATCGTGCTGACCACGATCGGCGGCCTCGGCCTGTCCACCGACATGCTGCTCTTCCTGTCGCTGACCGTGCTCGCGGCGCTGGTCGGCGGGCTGCTGCCGTCGATCGGCTCGGCTCTGGTCGGCTCCTCGGTGCTGAACTTCTACTTCACCCCGCCGCTGCACACGTTCTCCATCAACGAGCCGGAGAACATCATGGCGGTGGCGATATTCACCGTCGTCGGCTGCTCGGTCGCCTCCGTGGTGGACCTGGCGGCCCGGCGCACGCACCAGGCGGCCCGCGCCCAGACCGAGGCGCAGACGCTCAGCGCGCTGGCCGGCACGGTGCTGCGCGGCGCGCCGAACGGGGACGGGGTGCTGACCGCGCTGATGGAGCAGGTACGGGAGACCTTCGGGCAGGAGAGTGCGGCCCTGCTGGAGCGGCCCGAGCCGACCGGCGGCTGGGTGCCGGTCGCCACCGCGGGACCGCACCCGCCGGAGCGCCCCGAGGAAGCCGATGTGGACGTGCCGGTCGGCGAGAGCCTGGCCCTGGTGCTGCGCGGCCGGGTGCTGCCCGGCGCGGACCGGCGGCTGTTGGGGGCGTTCGCGGCCCAGGCCGCCGTGGTGCTAGAACGCCGCCGGCTCGCCCGGGAGGCCGTCGTGGCCCGCCGGGAGGCCGAGGGCAACCGGATCCGGACCGCCCTGCTGGCCGCCGTCTCGCACGATCTGCGCACTCCGCTGGCGGGGATCAAGGCCTCGGTGAGCTCGCTGCGCTCGGCCGACGTCGAGTGGGACCCGGAGGACGAGGCCGAGCTGCTGGCCGGGATCGAGGCCGGGGCCGACCGGCTCGACCACCTGATCAACAACCTGCTCGACATGAGCCGGCTGCAGACCGGCACCGTCACCCCGCTGATCCAGGAGACCGACCTGGACGAGGTCGTGCCCTACGCGCTCGGCGGCGTGCCGCCGGAGTCCGTGCGGCTGGAGGTCCCGGAGACGCTGCCGATGATCCGGGCCGACGGCGGGCTGCTGGAGCGCTCGCTGGCCAACCTGGTGGAGAACGCCGTCAAGTACAGCCCGGACGGCGTCAGGGTGCTGGTCAAGGCCGACGCTCTGGAACAGCCTGGCCGGCCCGGGCGGGTCGAGCTGCGGATCGTGGACCGCGGGCCGGGTGTACCCGAGGAGGCCAAGGAGCGGATCTTCGCGCCGTTCCAGCGCTACGGGGACGCGCCGCGCGGCGCCGGGGTGGGCCTCGGGCTCGCGGTGGCGCGGGGGTTCGTCGAGGCGATGGACGGGACCGTCACCGCCGAGGACACGCCGGGCGGCGGCCTCACCATGGTCGTCAGCCTGCCCGCGGTCGAGCGGCCGCCCGAGCCGGACGAACCGCCCGAGCCGAGCGGCGACGGCCGCGATCCGCTCCCGCAGCTGATCACATGAGACCGGCCGACCACGTGCGACCGGCTGGTCACCCGGCCCCGGCCGGTCCCGTGGCAGCCGGCGGCGCACGTCGTGGCAAGAGTTGACAGACAGTCCGTGAGAACCGACAGCCCGAAAGGCGGAGCCCGTAAATGACCCGGGTCCTCGTGGTGGACGACGAACCGCAGATCGTCCGCGCACTGGTGATCAACCTGAAGGCCCGCAAGTACGAGGTCGACGCGGCCCATGACGGCGCGAGCGCCCTGGAACTCGCCGCCGCCCGCCATCCGGACGTCGTCGTACTCGACCTGGGCCTGCCCGACATGGACGGCGTCGAGGTGATCCGCGGCCTGCGCGGCTGGACCCGGGTGCCGATCATCGTGCTGTCGGCGCGGCACGCCTCCGACGAGAAGGTCGAGGCCCTGGACGCCGGCGCCGACGACTACGTCACCAAGCCCTTCGGGATGGACGAGCTGCTCGCCCGGATGCGGGCCGCCGTGCGCCGGGCCGAGCCGGTGGCCGGGGAGGACGACTCGCTCGTCGTCACCGAGAGCTTCACCGTCGACCTCGCCGCCAAGAAGGTCAACCGGGAGGGCACCGACGTACGCCTCACGCCCACCGAATGGCACCTGCTGGAGGTGCTGGTCCGCAACGCCGGACGGCTGGTCAGCCAGACCCAGCTGCTCCAGGAGGTCTGGGGGCCGGCGTACCGCACCGAGACCAACTACCTGCGGGTCTACCTCGCCCAGCTGCGCCGCAAGCTGGAGCGCGACCCCTCGCACCCGCGCCACTTCATCACCGAACCGGGCATGGGCTACCGCTTCGAGAGCTGACCGGGGCGTCTCCCGGCGGCTGTGACGCCTGCCGCCGGGGGCCCGGAAACCGGTACCCTGCCGACATGAGTGGTGACAACAGCAGCGGCCAGCCGCAGGGGCGGTTCCGCCGCATGCTCAGTCGGCTGACCTCCTCGGCCGAGGAACTGGACGCCGAGGACCTGCGCCAGGAGAGCGCCGCCGAGTCGGGCTGCACGCCGATCGCGGGCTGCTCCGACCGTCAGCTGGTCACCGTCGCGGGCACGCTGCGCACGGTGACGCTCCGCCCGCGGGCCGGGGTGCCGGCCCTGGAGGCCGAGCTCTTCGACGGCACCGAGGCGCTGGAGGTCGTCTGGCTGGGCCGCCGCTCGATCGCCGGCATAGAGCCGGGCCGCCGGCTGGTCGCCAGCGGCCGGATCAGCCACGCACGCGGGCGCCGCGTGCTGTTCAACCCCCGCTACGAACTGCGTCCGGTCGGACACGGGAGCGAATGAGCGTGAGCAACCACCCCGGCGGCGACGCCGCCGCCCGGATCGACCTGGACGCCGCCGACGTGGCCGCCTGGCAGGCCGCCACCGCCGAGGAGGCCGCGGCCGGTCCGGCGCGGACGACCGAGGGCACCGGGCCGGCCGCGGACGACCGGCCCCTGGACCCGGCGGCCGCCGAGGCCGCCCGCAAGGCCGCCTCCAAGGAGGCCGCCGACACCGTCCTGCAGGCCTTCGGCGGCGTGCGCGGCATGATCGACATGACGCTGCCCGGCCTGGTCTTCATCGTCACCTACAACATCACCCACCAGGTCAGCGCGGCCGCCTGGGCCGCGCTCGGCCTGAGCGCGCTGTTCGTGGTGGCCCGGCTGGCCCGGCGGGAGACCATCCAGCACGCCTTCAGCGGCGTGTTCGGCGTGGCCCTCGGCGCCTGGATCGCGATGAAGAGCGGCAAGGCCGAGGACTTCTACCTCCCCGGCCTGCTCTGGAACGTCGGCTACTGCATCGCCCTGGCGGTCTCCGCCCTGGCGCGCTGGCCGATGATCGGGGTGATGCTCGGCCCGATCACCGGCGAGATGTTCACCTGGCGCAAGGAGAACCCCGGCCGCCTCGCCGCCTACACCAGGGCGACGTGGGCCTGGGTGGTGATCATGGGCCTCAAGCCGGTGATCCTCTTCCCGCTGTACTTCACCCACAACGTCAACCTGCTCGGCTGGCTGAAGGTGGCCCTCGGCATCCCGCCGCTGCTGCTGGCGATGTACGTCACCTGGCAGATCCTGCTGAAGGCGCCGCCGCCGATCAAGGCGCCGGTGGACGACGAGGAGGAGCCGGGCAACTAGCCCCTCCCGAGCCGTTCGCCGGTGAGCCGGTACGGCGCGTGGAGCCGGTGAGCCGGTACGGCAGGTGGAGCAAGGTACGGCCGAGGGCCCGCATCCCCGCGACGGGGATGCGGGCCCTCGGCCGTTGCCCGCGGCCCGCAGCCTTACCGGGCGCCGGAGGTCGCCGACAGCAGCTGCTCCAGCTCCTCCTCGCGCTCCTGCGCGGCGACGAAGAGCAGCTCGTCGCCGCCCTCCAGGGTGTCGTCCTTGCCCGGCACCAGCACCCGGCCCTCGCGGATGATGCTCACCAGCGCGGTGTCCGGCGGCCAGGTGACCCCGCCGACCCGCGTGCCGACCAGCTCCGCCTCGGCGGCCAGGGTCAGCTCGACCAGGTTGGCGTTGCCCTGGCTGAAGCGCATCAGGCGGACCAGGTCGCCGACGCTGACCGCCTCCTCGACCAGCGCGGACATCAGGCGCGGGGTGGACACGGCCACGTCCACGCCCCAGGACTCGTTGAAGAGCCACTCGTTCTTCGGGTTGTTCACCCGGGCGACCACCCGCGGCACCGCGTACTCGGTCTTGGCGAGCAGCGACACGACCAGGTTGACCTTGTCGTCACCGGTCGCGGCGATCACCACGTGGCAGCGCTGCAGCGCCGCCTCGTCCAGCGAGGTGATCTCACAGGCGTCGGCCAGCAGCCACTCCGCCATGGGCACCCGCTCCACCGAGATGGCGTTCGGGTTCTTGTCGATCAGCAGGACCTCGTGACCGTTCTCCAGCAGCTCGCCCGCGATCGAGCGGCCCACGGCACCGGCCCCGGCAATGGCGACCCGCATCAGTGACCCTCCTCCTTCGGCCCCTGCGCGAACGCGGCCTCGACCGCCGTCAGGTCGGCCCGGCGCAGCATCACGTGCACCAGGTCGCCTTCCTGCACCACCATCTGCGGCGAGGGCAGCACGCCCTCACCGAGCCGGGTGACGAACGACACCCGGGCGCCGGAGGCCTCCTCCAGGCGGCTGATCCGCTGGCCCACCCAGTCCGGGTGGTACGCGACCTCGGCCAGCTGCACACTGCCGCTCGGGTCCTGCCACAGCGGCTCCGCGCCGCTCGGCAGCAGCCGGCGCAGCATCTGGTCGGCCGTCCAGCGGACCGTCGCCACGGTCGGGATGCCCAGGCGCTGGTACACCTCGGCGCGGCGCGGGTCGTAGATGCGGGCCGCGACGTTCTCCACGCCGAAGTTCTCCCGGGCGACCCGGGCGGCGATGATGTTGGAGTTGTCACCGCTGGAGACGGCGGCGAAGGCGCCGGCCTCCTCGATGCCCGCCTCGCGCAGGGTGTCCTGGTCGAAGCCGACGCCGGTCACCCGGCGCCCGTTGAACCCGGCACCCAGCCGACGGAACGCGGTCGGGTCCTGGTCGACCACGGCGACCGAGTGGCCCTGTTTCTCCAGCGTTCTCGCGAGGGCCGAGCCCACGCGGCCGCAGCCCATGATGACGATGTGCACCGGCGCTACCTCACCCGTTCCGTAGGGTTCTTGACCTGCGCAAACACCGTTCATCTCCCTTTCCCGCCCGGCTTTCCGGAACGAGGGTTCTCGTGGGGGCGTCGGCTGGACACCGCTCGACAACCACAGTGTTGCCCGCCGACTCGTATCCGACACGCTAGCCGGTCCACCGAACACAGTCGCGACGAAGGGGGGGACAAACGGCGGAGCAATGTCCGGCGAGCGCCTACGATTCCTTAACGTGCCTATGCCGACTGACCTTCCGAAACGCATCCTGATCGGGCGCGCCCTTCGCAGCGACAAGCTCGGGGAGACCCTCCTCCCCAAGCGGATCGCGCTGCCCGTCTTCGCCTCGGACGCGCTCTCCTCGGTCGCGTACGCCCCCGAGGAGATCCTGCTCACTCTCTCCGTCGCGGGCGCCTCGGCGATCCACTTCTCCTGGCAGATCGGCGTCGTGGTGGCGATCGTGATGCTCGCCGTCGTCGCCTCCTACCGCCAGAACGTGCACGCCTACCCCAGCGGGGGCGGCGACTACGAGGTGGCGACCGTCAACCACGGTCCGGCCGCCGGTCTGGTGGTCGCCGCGGCCCTGATGGTCGACTACGTGCTGACCGTCGCCGTGTCCACCACCTCGGGCGTCGCCAACGTGGTCTCCGCCGTCCCCGCGCTGCGCGGACACGAGACGATCGTGTCGGTCGTCGTGGTCGTGCTGCTGATGGGTATGAACCTGCGCGGCGTGCGCGAATCCGGCAGCGCCTTCGCGGTGCCCACCTACGCCTTCATGATCGGCGTGATCGGGATGGTCGGCTACGGCTTCCTGCGGCACTTCGTGCTCGGCCAGGACATGCCCGCCGAGAGCTCCGGCTTCCACCTGGAGGCCACCCCGGGCAACGGATCGCTGGCCGGGTTCGCGATGGTGTTCCTGCTGCTGAAGTCCTTCTCCTCCGGCTGCGCCGCCCTCACCGGTGTCGAGGCGATCTCCAACGGCGTGCCCGCCTTCCGCAAGCCCAAGAGCAAGAACGCGGCCACCACGCTGCTGATGATGGCGACCGTCGCCGTGGTGATGTTCATGGGCATCATCTGGCTGGCCCGGCTGACCGGCGTGCAGATGGCCGAGAACCCGGCCGAGCAGCTCGTCGGCGCGGGCACCGACTACCACCAGAAGACCGCGCTGGCGCAGATCAGCGAGGCCGTGTTCAGCAACTTCACGCCCGGCTTCTACTTCGTCGCCGCCGTCACCGGCCTGATCCTGGTGCTGGCCGCCAACACCGCCTTCAACGGCTTCCCGGTGCTCGGCTCGATCCTCGCCCAGGACCGCTACCTGCCGCGCCAGCTGCACACCCGCGGCGACCGGCTGGCCTTCTCCAACGGCATCATCCTGCTGGCGATCGCCGCGATCCTGCTGATCATCTCCTTCAACGCGGACCCGAACCGGCTGATCCAGCTCTACATCGTCGGCGTCTTCGTCTCCTTCAACATGAGCCAGTCCGGCATGATCCGGCACTGGACCAGGCTGCTGCGCACCGAGACCGACCCGGCCAAGCGGCGCCACATGCAGCGCAGCCGGGCGATCAACGGCTTCGGCCTGGTGATGACCATGGCGGTCCTGATCGTCGTCCTGGTCACCAAGATCGGCCACGCCTGGATCGCGATCGCCGCGATGGTCGTGCTGTTCGTGATGATGAAGGGCATCCGCCGCCACTACGACCGGGTCTCCGACGAGCTCACCGCCGCCGAGGAGCCGGACGACGTCGTGCTGCCGACCCGGGTGCACGCCATCGTGCTGGTCTCCAAGCTGCACAAGCCGGCGCTGCGCGCCCTCGCTTACGCCAGGCTGGCCCGCGCCCACACGCTGGAGGCGGTGACCGTCAACGTCGACCCGGAGGACACGGCGGCGCTGCGGCGGGAGTGGGACGAGCGCGGCATCGAGGTGCCGCTCAAGGTGCTGGACTCGCCGTACCGGGAGATCACCGGGCCGGTGCTGGACTACGTGAAGAACCTGCGGCGCAGCAGCCCGCGCGACGTGGTCTCGGTGTACATCCCGGAGTACGTGGTCGGCCACTGGTACGAGCACCTGCTGCACAACCAGAGCGCGCTGCGGCTCAAGGGGCGGCTGCTGTTCAAGCCCGGGGTGATGGTCACCTCGGTGCCCTGGCAGCTGGAGTCCTCGGAGCGGCGCAAGCCGCAGAAGGCCTGGTCGCCGCCCGGGTCCGTCCGCCGTGGCGAGCCTCGGGCGCCGAAGGCCGTAAAGTCGAAGGATTCCGTCCGTACCGGTGTGACCGACGCCGGTGCCACCGACCGCAGCAAGGATTCCTCCCAGTGACGCGCAATACTCCGCCCCGCTCCTCGGGCTCCTCCGGCGCCTCCGGCAAGGGCAAGGGCGCCCGTCGGGGCGGCTCCCAGCCCGGGCAGGTGGCCCGGCCGCGCTGGGGCCGGCCGAACCGGCCGGAGGCCACCGACCGCGAAGGGCTGACGGCGCGCACGGCGCCGGTCGTGCCGGGGGAGGCTCCGGCGGAGAAGCCGGTGCGGGGCGACAAGCCGGTGCGGGGGGAGAAGCAGACCCGGGACGCTCGGGACTCGCGGGATGCCCGGGACTCTCGGGACGGGAAGGGCGCTGCGGGCGCCGCGCGGAAGGCGCCGCGCAAGCAGGCGGTGCGACCGCCGAAGGCGCTGCGCGGTGCGGCCGCGCGGCCGCACCGGCCGGAGGCGCCCTCCGGGGAGCCGCTGGCCGGCGAGCGCTACGAGGTCGAGGTCGGCCCGGTCGCGCACGGCGGCGGGCACTGCGTGGCCCGGCACGAGGGGCGGGTGCTGTTCGTGCGGCACGCGCTGCCCGGCGAGAAGGTGGTCGCCCTGGTGACCGAGGGCACCACCACCTCGCGGTTCCTGCGTGCGGACGCGGTGGAGGTGCTGGAGCCCGCCAGGGACCGGATCGAGGCGCCGTGCCCGTTCGCCGGGCCCGGCAAGTGCGGTGGCTGCGACTGGCAGCACGTGACCCCGGGCGGGCAGCGCAAGCTCAAGGCGGCGGTGCTGACCGAGCAGCTGGCGAAGCTGGCCGGGCTGACCCCGGCCGAGGCGGGCTGGGACGGCAGCGTCGAGCCGGTCGGCGGCAAGCTGCCGGCCGGGCAGGTGCCGGCCTGGCGCACCCGGGTGCAGTACGCGGTGGACGCGCGGACCGGGAAGGTCGGGCTGCGCAAGCACCGTTCGCACGAGGTGCAGCCGATCGACCGCTGCCTGATCGCCGCCGAGGGCGTCACCGAGCTGGGCATCGAGGCCCGGGACTGGCCGGGGGTGGCGAGCGTCGAGGCGATCGCCGCGAGCGGCTCCTCGGACCGCCAGGTGGTGCTGACCCCGCGCGACGGTGCCCAGCTGCCGCTGGTCGAGCTGGACAAGCCGGTGTCGATCGCCCGGATCGACGACCAGGGCGACGTGCACAAGGTGCACGGGCGCAGCTTCGTGCGCGAGCGGGCGGCCGGGCGGACCTGGCGGGTCAGCAACGGCGGCTTCTGGCAGATCCACCCGGAGGCGCCGGACACCCTGGTCGACGCGGTGCTGGACGGCCTGGACCCGCAGTGGGGCGAGAACGCGCTCGACCTGTACTGCGGGGTCGGCCTGTTCGCGGGCGCGCTGGCCGACCGGGTCGGCGAGGACGGCGCGGTGCTCGGCATCGAGTCCGCCAAGCAGGCCGTGGTGGACGCCCGGCACAACCTGGCCGCGCTGGACAACGTGCGGATCGAGTGCGACCGGGTCGAGACGCTGCTGCCGCGCACCGGCATCACCGCCACCGACCTGATCGTGCTGGACCCGCCGCGTTCGGGCGCCGGCCGCGAGACCGTCGCGCACCTGGTCGGCCTGGAGGCGCGCCGGATCGCGTACGTGGCCTGCGACCCGGCGGCGCTCGCCCGGGACCTGAAGTTCTTCCGCGAGGGCGGCTACCGGCCGGTCTCGCTGCGGGCCTTCGACCTGTTCCCGATGACGCACCACTTCGAGTGCGTGGCGATCCTGGAGCCCGTCGGCGAGTGACCCCCGCGTCCGGCGACGGACTGGATGCACCGAGGAGGCGGCACCCCGTGGCGTACGGGGGCCGCCTCCTCGGTGCGTGCGGCGTGCGGCGTGCGGCGTGCGGCGTGCGGCGGCTGGGCGCAGCGCGGGGCGCGCGGTTGGTGGGCGCGTTGCGCTGGCGCGGTCAGTCGTTGCGCTCCTCTTCGTCGTCGCTGTGCGGAAGGTCGATGCCGTGCTGGGCGGCGAGCCTCAGGAGCGAGGCGATCCGGCCCTCGTACGCCTGGACGCCGTCGGCGTCCCCTTCGGCCCGGGCTACCGCGAGGTCCCGCCGGGCCCGGGCGAGCTGCTCGCGCAGCTCCTGGTCGAACATGGCTGTCATTGCCGGCCTCCAGAAAAACCGGTCGGTGCCGCTCGGGGAACGCTCAGGGGAGTTCAGAGTCCCGGATGGGGAAGGACTCTTCAAGTCAGATTGGGTCAGGTTCAGGGTAGGTCCGGTCATGCCCGGAGGATGCGCCGGTCGGCCCGGGGCGGGGACCCGTCGGTCTCGCGGCCTCAAGGTTGCGTGGGGGCGTGCGGGAGGTGTACGGGCGGGGTGTGCGCGCCCTTGTTGTGCTAGCACTTCGGCGCTAGCTTGAACGGCATGGGCAAGAAGCAGCTGAACGTACGAGTGGACGCCACGACCGCGGAGATGGCCCGGGAACGGGCGGAGCAGCAGGGGATCAGCATGAACCAGTACATCGAGCGCCTGGTCCAGCAGGACATGGGTGAGTCGGGACGGGCCTTCATCGATGCCGCCGCGCAGTTCATGAAGGAGTACGAGACGGCCTTCCTCGCCGAGTTCGGGGACTCGGGCGAGCTCCAGGACGTGCGCCGTTGAAACTGGAGGTCGACCTCTCGTGGCTGCTCATGACCGCCGAGCAGTACACGCCCGGTGACCCGCAGGTCACCGACTACGGCTCACTGCTCGCGGCCGTCACCCGGCACCAGGCCGAGATCTTCGACATCTCCGTCTACCCCGAACCGCAGGACCGCGCGGCCGCGCTGATGCACCAGCTGATCCGGGTGCCGGCCCTGGAGAAGACCAACGAACTCTTCGCGACCGCCGTCGCCTACGCCTACCTCGTCGCCAGCGGCTGCACCGTCGCCACCACCGCGCGCGAGGTGCGCAGCCTCTCCCGGGCCATCCGGGAAGGGCGGCTGGGGGTGTCCGGGGTCGCCGAGCGGCTGGCGGCCTGGGTGGTCGACGAGGCGGAGGGGGAGGGCGTCAGCGGGGCGGAGGACGAGGACGACGACTGAGCGCCGTCCCCGGTCCGCCGCGGTGTCCCGCTGTGGTGCTCCGCCACGGGATTCCGTCGCGGTGTTCCCTTCCGGGGCTTTCGGCGGGTCTACCGCCTGACCTACTGGGCCGCGGAGCCCTGCCGGGCGTCCTGCTCGGTCCCGGGGGAGGCGGGCTCCGCGATGAGGGCCGTCGCGAACGGACGGAAACCGGCCCGGCGGTAGATCCGGGCGACGTCCTCGTCCGAGGCGGAGAGGAACACCGTCCGCACGCCGTTGGCGCGGGCGTGCTCCACCAGGGCCGCGGTGACCGCCAGGCCCAGCCCGCGCCGCCGGGCGGAGGGGAGCGTGCCGACCCCGACCAGTTCGGTGACCTGGCCCACCGGGTTGTGCTGGCCCGCGCACAGCACGTCGGCGCCCTCCAGCACGGCAGCCAGCACGGTGACTCCGTCGGTGATCCGCTGCGCGATCCGCGCCACCCCGCCGTCGGCCGCCAGCGTCGCCGCGCTCGCAGCCAGTTCGGCCGCCCCGGCGCCGCCGGTGGCGGTGCCCGGGTGGCCGAAGGCCACGTGCGGGACGGCGACCGCGTGGGCCAGCTCCGGGGCGTCCGCGGCCAGCACCCGCACCTCGGTCCCTGCCGGGAGGGCGCCGACCGGGGCCGGCTCGTCCTGCGGGCCGAGCACCAGCAGCGGGTGCTCGTGCACCGTCAGCCCGGCAGCTTCCACCGCCGCGCGCAGCTCGGGGTTCCGCTCGGAGACCCACTCGAAGGCCTCCGGCAGGCCCAGCTCCCGCTGCCGCTCCAGCACCCGGCGGACGTCCCAGGCGGTGGCGGCCGGGCCGTCGTGGCCGGGCGTCGGGCGGGCGTAGTAGTGCCAGCCGGTGCTGCCCTTGCGGACGAACAGGGTCAGCGGGCCGAAGTCCTCGGCGGTGGCGGCACTGCGGGGCACGGCGTCGTAGTAGCGCTCGATGCCGTCGAGGAGGGCGGGGTCGGGAGCATGATCGGCTGAAGTCACGGCGTGCATCCAAGCAGGGGCACCGGTGCGGCGCCACCGTTTTGTGCGGCGGCCGTACAGGCCGGTGCGGCGCGTGCGGCGCCACCGCTTCGTGTGGCGCCACCGTTTCGTGCGGCGGCTGTACGGGCGCGGGGCCGTCGGGCGTTCGATTGTTGCCGAACGCTTACCAGCTCGCGGTGATCTTGTGCGTGTACACCAGGCATGCTGAGGCCTTCACAGCTCTGCCGCGGGGGGACGGCGGACGTCCGCACTCGGCGAGGCAAGGGGGAAGTCAGGCCCATGAGGCTCTGCTTTCTGGTGGAGGAGCACTACCGGCGGGACGGCATGCCACTGGACGTGGCGCGCCAACTCACCACGTGGGGGCACCGGGTGGACGTGCTGCGCCCGGGTGACTCGCTGATGGCGATCTCCGAGGCGGTCCGGGCCGGCAGCCACGACGCCTGGGTGCTCAAGACCGTCTCCGGCGGTCCCGGGCTCACCCTGCTGGAGGCGGCCGCCGCCGTGGGCCTCACCACGGTCAACGACGTCCGCTCGATCCGCGGCGTCCGGGACAAGGCCCTCGCCTCGGTGATCGCCCGCACCCGCGGCCTGCCCGTCCCGGTCACCTACGCCGCCGCCCGCTGGGAACGGCTCGCCGAGATCCCGGCTGCCGAATACCCGCTGGTGGTCAAGCCGGCGGACGGCAGCTCCGGGCGCGGGGTGCGACTGGTGGCCGGGCCGGACGACCTGATCGGCCTCGGGCCCGAACTCGCCGGGGAGGGGCTGCTGATCGCGCAGCCGTACGTGCCCAACAGCGGCACGGACCTCAAGGTGTACAGCGTCGACGGCGAACTCTTCGCGACGGAACGTTCCTCCCCGCTGCACCCCGGGGAGGGCGTGCGCGAGCGGCAGGTGCCGCTGCCCGCGAGCGTCGCGCGGATCGCGGCGCAGGTGGGCGAGGTCTTCGGACTCGACCTGTACGGGGTCGACGTGCTGCTCGGGCCGGACGGGCCGGTGGTGGTGGACGTCAACGACTTCCCGAGCTTCCGGCAGGTGCCGGACGCGGTGGCGCGGGTCGCCCGGGCGGTGCTGCGCCTCGCGCGCAGCGGCACGGCGGTGTCCGTGCCGGCGCTGGTGCCGGCGGGCGGCGAGGACTACGGCCGGCTCGGCCTGGTGGACGGTGGGCTGCGGTGAGGGTCGGGCTGATCGCACGAGACCCGGGGCATCCGGTGCTCGCCGCCGCCGCGGAACTGCTGGTGCGGCGCGGGTGCCGGGTCGAGGTCGTCGCGCCGGAAGGCTCCTCGGAGCCGCCGGCCGACGTCTACCTGCTCAAGGCGCGTACGCCCCAAGCGCTGGCTCTGGCAGGGGAGTTGGAGCGGCGTGGCGCGATCGTCGTCAACTCGGCGGAGGCGACGGAACTCTGCCAGGACCGGGTACGGATGGCGGAGCTCGCCCTCGGCTCCGGGCTACCGTTCGCGACCACCGTCGCGGCCGGCCGGCTGACCGAACTCGTGGACCCGGCCTACCCGTTCGTGGTGAAGAGCCGGCACAGCAGGCGCCACGACCTGGTCGCCCTGGTCGACGGCCCGGCCCGGCTGCGCGAACTCGCCGGGCGCTGGCCGGAGGAGGAGGTCGTCATCCAGCCGTACGTGCCGGGCAGCGGCTGGGACCAGAAGCTGTGGGTGGTCGACGGGCAGGTGTTCGCGGCCCGGCGTCGCTCCGAACTCTCCTCCGGGGACGGCGGCTCGGCGGACACGGGGGAGTGGGAGCCGTCCGCGGGCCTGGCCGCGCTCGCGCTGCGGGTGGGGGAGGTGTTCGGACTGCAGGTGTACGGGGTCGACCTGCTGGACGGGGCCGCCGAGCCGGTGATCGTGGACGTCAACGCCTTCCCGGGGGTGCGCGGGCGGCCCGGCGCGCCCGAGGCGCTCGCCGGGCTCGCGCTGCGGGTGGCGGCGGAGCGGGGGCGGACCGGGGTGCCCCTGGGGTGACCTCCGGTGTCGGTCGGGGCGGGTCGCCGGTGCGGCGGTGCGGCGGGGTCGGGGCCGGGGGCGGTAGCGGGGGGCGGCCGTCGGCGGCCCGGGGTGGTTAGGCTGGCTGGCGCCCCCGACCGGCCGGGGCCGAACGGCGAGAGAAGACGGAACGTTGCTGCAGGACATCGAGCCCTACCTGGCCTGCCCCCACTGCGCGCAGGCCCTCACCCGGCACGAGCGCAGCCTGCGCTGCCCCGCCGGGCACAGCTTCGACCTCGCCAAGCAGGGCTACGTCAGCCTCCTCGCCGGTGACGCCCACACCGGCACCGGCGACACCGCGGAGATGGTCGCCGCCCGAGCCGACTTCCTCGCCGCCGGGCACTACCGGCCGATCGCCGACGCCCTCGCCGACGCCGCCACGGCCCTGGTCGACGCAGCCCCGTCGGCGGACGGTGCCGGATCGGACAGCACGGGCGGCATGGGCGGCCCGGACGGCCTGGTCGCCGACCTCGGCGCCGGTACCGGCCACTACCTGGCGCACGTCCTGGACGCCCTGCCCGGCCGGGTCGGTGCCGCGCTCGACATCTCCAAGTTCGCCCTGCGCCGCGCCGCCAAGGCCCACCCCCGGATCGGTGCGGTGGTCTGCGACGCCTGGCGCCCGCTGCCGCTGCGCGACGCCTCCGCCGAGCTGATGCTCAACGTCTTCGCCCCGCGCAACGGCCCCGAGATCCGCCGCGTGCTGCGCCCCGGCGGCACCCTGCTGCTGGTCTCGCCCACCGCCGGCCACCTGCGCGAACTCGTGGACGCCCTCGGACTGTTGTCGGTGGACGAGGACAAGCAGCGCCGGATCGACGAGAAGCTCGGCCCGTACCTGACGCCGGTCGAGCAGCGATCGGTCGATTTCACCCTGCGGCTCGGCGCCCAGGACGTCCGAACCGTCGTCGGCATGGGCCCGAGCGCCTGGCACACCGACGCCGACCGGCTGGAGGCCGCCCTCGCGGCGCTGCCGGAACCGGTCGAGGTGACCGCCTCGGTGACGGTGGCCGCCTACCGGCGTCCGCTGTAGTCAGCGCTGTGCGGCAGGTCCTCCACGTTGGGATGAATCTGCCGAGCAGGCACGTTTCGCCCGGTCGGGCTGCGGCTAACGTCCGACGGGTGAACCGCGACGCCGCCGCGCCCGCCGGGCCGGCCCCACTGCGCCCGGGCGGCGCTCCGGGGCCCGACAGGCCACCCGTGCCCCGCCCCACCGTCGAGGAGCTGCGGCTCACCGCCTTCAAGTCCTACCGGCGGGCCGTCCTGCCGCTCGCGCCGCTCACCGTGCTCCACGGGCCGGCCGGCGTGGGCAAGTCCAACGCCCTCGACGCCCTGGCCGTCCTGTCCCGGCTCGCCCTCGGCGAGGAGATCACCGGCTCCCTCAACGGGCTGCCCGACCGCGCCGGGCCGCTCGCCACGCCCGTGCGCGGAGGCCTCGACGGGTGCGTGCCGCACGGGCGGGACGCGGTCATCCTGGGCTGCACCGTCCGCTCGCCGCGCGGCCGGATCCGGCTCGACCTGGTGATCCGCACCGACGGGACGGTCCGGATCGCCCGGGAGTCGCTCAGCCTCGACGGCCGGATCCTGGTGGACACCGGTGAGCAGGACGTCCGGAACGGGCGCGTCAACGTGTGCTGGCACAACGACACCCGGCAGGGGGACATCCGGGCGCCGTTCCCCAGCGGCACCATGATCACCGCGCAGCTGCCGCTGCGGGTGGCCGGCTCGTCCACCGGCGAGCGGCTGGTGCTGGCCGCGGTCGAGGACCTCCTCACCGCGCTGCGCGAGGTCTTCCCGCTGCACCCCGTCCCCGCGCTGATGCGCGGCTGGGCCAAGGCCGACCCGCAGGCCAGGCTGCGCACCAGCGCCGCCAACATCTCGGCCGTGATCAACCGGCTCGCCCACGAGTGCCCCCGCCGCTACGGGCAACTGCTGCGGGCCGTCCAGGCCGCCGCGCCGCACCCGCTGCTCGGACTCACCCTCGCCGAGCGCGAGGGCGGGCGGCGGGTGCTGGCCGTCTTCGACGAGGGCGTGCTCGGGCGCACCGGGGCCGACCAGGCCTCCGACGGCATGCTGCGCCACCTCGCCTTCGCGGCGGTGCTGCTGACCGGGGCCGGGGTGCTCGACCTCGACGTGGCCGCCGAGGTGCCGTGGGCGCACCGGCAGCTCACGGTGCTCGCCGAGGACCTCGGGGCCGGGCTCGCCACCGAACAGGCCGCCTCGCTGCTGCGCCTGGCGCGGGACATGGCGGGGCGCAACCAGCTGCGGGTGGTGGCCGCGCTGCAGGAGCCGGCGGCGGCGCGGGAGGCGTTCGGGGCGGGCGAGGAGTCGGCGGGGGAGGTGGCGCTGGTGGAGTGCCGGCGGGATCCGGCGACGGGGTTGACGGTGCTGCGGGCGGAGGCGGCCCGGGTGCCGGTCCAGTGCGGGCGCGGTGAGGAGGGATCGGCGGCGGTCGCGGGTTCGGTGGCCGTCGGCGGTCCGTCGGCTGCCGGGGCCTCGGCGGCGGTCGCAGGCGAAGACGCCCCCGCTGTGGCCGGGGACGGGGATGCGGTAGACCTGGGGGCGTGAACGAACGAGTGACGAGGCCGGGGGAGCCTGCGGTGAACGGGGCGGCCGGGGGCGCGGCGGAGCCCGGGGAGCTGACCCTGGCCGGGCTGCGGCAGCGGCTGGTGGAGTTCGCGGCGGCTCGGCGCTGGGAGCCGTACCACACGCCGAAGAACCTGGCGGCGGCGCTGAGCGTGGAGGCGGGCGAGCTGCTGGAGATCTTCCAGTGGCTCACGCCCGAGCAGGCGGCCGCGGTGATGTCCGACCCGGAGCGGGCCCACCGGGTGCGCGACGAGGTCGCGGACGTGCTGGCGTACCTGGTGCAGTTCTGCACGGTGGTCGGGGTGGACCCGCTGGAGGCGCTCGCCGCCAAGATCGAACGCAACGAACACCGCTTCCCGGCACCGGGCGCAGCGAGCGACGTCAACCCGGATGTGGGCTGACCGCCCTTGTGAGGGACGGAAGTTGTCCACAACCCCCGAGTTGTCCACAGCTTCCGACAAGCCGGATGCGGCCCACCCCGCCCTTTCTGCACGCTCTCCCCGTGACCACCCCACCGCCCCGGTGGCGGTGCTGGTCGACGGCGACGGCGAGCGGAAGGAGCGGGGGCCATGGAGGCGCTGCGACTGATCAAGACGGCCCGGCACGCCTTGGCGGAGGCCAGGCAGGTGCCGGACGTGCTGGGCGAGGCGCGGCAGGCCGCGCTGCTCACCGAGGCGGTGGGCGCCCGGCTGGCGGAGTCGGAGGACGAGGAGCTGACGGGGCTCGGCCAGCAGCTCTCCGAGGCGGGGGTGCACGCGGCGGCCTGCCTGGACAGGTCCGCTGCCTGCGGCACGCCGGTGAGTGGCGGGCGAGCCGGTCGGCTCACCGAACTCGGCGAACTGGGGCCGACGTTGGGGGCGCTGGACGAACTGTTGGGGGAGGTCGGGGAGACGCTGGTCGTGCTGGCCTGCGGAGCCGACACCGAGAGTCTGTACTGGACGTGCATCGACGGCGTCGACGCGATGTCGGAGTGTAAGGACGTGACCGCGCGGTTGCGGGAGGCGGCCGACCGGGGCGGAGGGGTGGGGCGGACGGCGCTGGGTGGCGCGGAACCGGAACGGGCCGGTGGGGGTTCGCCGTTACTCGTGGTCCGGCTCGGCCCGCCGGGTGAGGGCGGGCCGATGGAGGAGGAGCGGGCGCCTGACTACCGGGTGCCCGGAGTGGCCGGGGCGTCGGAGGTGTCGATGTCGGCCGGGTAGGCGGCGGCCGGGGTGGTCCGGGTGCCGGACTGAAGCGCGGCGAGGTCCGCGGTCACCGAGGCGAGCAGTTCCTGCATCTGCTCAAGCAGGGTCTTGGGGGTCGCGGGCCCGGCCGAGTCGCCGGCGGCCGAGCCTGTCGGGCGGCTCGGGGGCTGCGGCGTGGCAGAGGGTTCGGACATGGCGGGGACCTCTTCGGATCGGTGGTGCGGTGTGCCGCACCGACCAACGAATCGTTCCGGCGGGCGGTCACCGCGCACCACTCGATGCGGTCCAACCGCGGTGGGTCGTAAGCCTCTCGGGTGAGCCGGGATTGCCGCTGCAGCACGGGCTGGGCTAGGGGCCCGCTGCACGAGGGCGGAGGAGGTGGGCGGAGGAGTTGGGTGGAGGAGCGGGAGGAGGGAGGGGAGGGGGCGGGGGCGGGCCCCAAGAAAGCGGAAGGAGCCAGGTGTTGGCCCCGGCGCCGCTGAAGTGCTTCCCGTTGCCGTCTCGGCGTGCCGAGACGGCAACGGGATTGCGGCTTGCGGAAGTTGCCCGGCATCCGGTGTGCCCGGCGCGCCAGAGGCCGCAGTTCCGATGCGGAGGTCCGGCCCGGGGCCGGAGGGAGCGAAGGGGGAGAACCCACCCCTTGCCACTCTCAACGTATAGCGCACGGGGGGCCTTGCGGCAAGGCCCCCGTGGTGGCTCACAATCACAGGCCTCAGATCGGAGCTGATGCCATGAACCACCTGACCACCAGTGCCTTCGACCTCCCCGAGCGCCTGTCCGCCAAGGCCGCCCCCGCCCTCATCGCAGCCGACGAGCGGCACTTCGCGGCCATCGCGGAGAGCCTGGACCAGGCGATCGCCGAACTCTCCGAGCAACTCGACGCGGCGCGCCGGGCTCCGGGCGGCGCCGGGCAGGCGGCGATGGACCGGGACATCGAGGTCCACCGCTTGAGCGCCCGTCTGCGCACCCTGCGCCGTTACGGCCTGGACCTGTGCCTCGGGCGCATCGTGACCGCGGAGGACGCCGAGCCCCTGTACGTCGGCCGGCTGGGGCTGACCGACAGCGAGGGTCGTCGCCTGCTGGTCGACTGGCGCTCGCCCGCGGCCGAGCCGTTCTTCGCTGCGACCCACGGCGACCCGATGGGCCTGGTCAGCCGCCGCCGGTACCGCTGGACCCTCGGCCGGATCGCCGACTACTGGGACGAGGTGTTCACCGCCGAGGGCCTGGAGGGCCACGCCGCGCTGGACGACCAGTCCGCCTTCATCGCCAGCCTGGGCGGCAAGCGGTCGGCCCGGATGCGGGACGTGCTCGCCACCATCCAGGCCGACCAGGACGCGATCATCCGGGCCGGCTCGCGCGGCGCCCTGGTGGTCGACGGCGGCCCCGGCACCGGGAAGACCGTGGTCGCCCTGCACCGCTCCGCCTACCTGCTGTACTCCGACCCCCGCCTCGGCCACCGGCGCGGCGGCGTGCTGTTCGTCGGCCCGCACCAGCCGTACCTGAACTACGTCGCCGACGTCCTGCCCAGCCTCGGCGAGGAGGGCGTGCGCACCTGCACCCTGCGGGACCTGCTGCCCGAGGGCGCGGACGCGGTGGAGGAGGCCGACCCGGAGGTCGCGCGGCTGAAGGCCTCGGTCGAGCTGGTGCGGGCGATCGAGAAGGCCGTCCGGTTCTACGAGGAGCCGCCGACCGAGGGCATGGCGGTCTCCACCCACTGGGCGGACCTCTGGCTGAGCGCCGAGGACTGGTCCGAGGCCTTCGGCGCCCCGGACCCGGGCACCCCTCACAACGAGGCGCGTGAGCAGATCTGGGACGAGCTGGCCGCGATCCTGCTGGAGAAGCTGGAGCAGGACGAGGAGGAGGTCCCGCCCGAGCTGTTCCGGCGCTCGCTGCGACAGGACCGGGAGCTGGTGGAGACGCTCAACCGCGCCTGGCCGCTGCTTGAGGCGGCCGACCTGGTCGGTGACCTCTGGTCGGTGCCCGCCTACCTGCGGATGTGCGCGCCCCACCTGGCCCCCGAGGAGGTCCGCGCGCTCCAGCGCAAGCACGCCCCGCACGCCTGGACGGTGTCCGACCTGCCGCTGCTGGACGCGGCCCGCCAGCGGCTCGGGGACCGCGAGGCCACGCTCCGCCGCAACCGCCACCGGGCCTCGGTGGCCGCCGAGCGCGAGCGGATGGCGGACGTGATCGGCGACCTGCTCCAGGCCGACGACGACGGCGAGGGCGCGGTGACGATGCTGCGCGGCAAGGACCTCCAGGACACCCTGATCGACGAGGACGCCCTGTCCGGCACCGACGGGGACCCGCTGGCCGGCCCCTTCGCCCACATCGTGGTCGACGAGGCGCAGGAGCTGACCGACGCGCAGTGGCAGATGCTGCTGCTGCGCTGCCCGTCCCGGAGCTTCACCGTCGTCGGGGACCGCGCCCAGGCCCGGCACGGCTTCGCCGAGTCGTGGCAGGAGCGCCTCGAACGGGTCGGGCTCGACCGCACCACCATGGCCTCGCTGAGCATCAACTACCGCACGCCGGAGGAGGTGATGGCGCAGGCCGAGCCGGCGATCCGGGCGGCGCTCCCGGACGCCAACGTGCCGACGTCGGTGCGCAGCAGCGGAATCCCGGTCCGGTACGGGCCGGTGGCGGAGCTGGCGGGGGTCCTGGACTCCTGGCTCGCCGAGCACGACGAGGGCGTCGCCTGCGTCATCGGCGCCCCGGGCTTCGAGGAGCGGGCACGGGTCCGCTCGCTCACCCCGGAGCTGGCCAAGGGCCTGGAGTTCGACCTGGTGGTCCTGATCGACCCGGAGGCGTTCGGCGAGGGCGTCGAGGGGGCGGTCGACCGCTACGTCGCGATGACCAGGGCGACCCGGGAGCTGGTCATCCTGCGGACCCCCTGAAGGCCGGCCGGAGGGTGCCGCGGACGCCACGGTCCGAGCGGCGTCCCCCGGTCGGGTGACGGGGCTGTCGGTCGCGGCCGTCCGCAGTCCAGACTGGCTCGATGGACGAGGACGAACCGCTGGCGTCGTGGGCCGAGCGGCGGGAGCAACGGCTGCGGCCGGTCGGTCAGTTGAGGGCGGTACGACTCGCGGGCGGCCGGCAGCGCGGAGCCCATGTGGCGCCCGGCGAACCGCGGCTGATCGTGCGCTGGGACGGCTACCAGTGGCTGCCGGAGACGGTGGCAGAGGACTACGCCGCGGCCCAGCGGATCCTGCACGGGATCGAGGGCGACGGCGTACGGCGGCCGCCCCACGCGGCGCCGCGACCGCGGAAGGCCCCGGGGCGCCACCGCCGGTCGTAGCCCCCGCCGACACGAAGGCGCCCCCGCCGACACGAAGGCGTCGCCGCGGACGCAACAGGCGCTCTCGCGGACGCGGACGGGGTCCGGCGCGCCCGGCGCCGGACCCCCAAGGCCTCATGGCCTGAATGCCCGCCAACTACCCGGACGAACAGGTCAGTTGTGGGCGTGCAGGTCCGCGTTCAGCCCGCCCCAGGAGCCGGAGCGCGCGATGACCTCCACCGCGCCGGTCTGCGAGTTGCGGCGGAACAGCAGGTTGTCCTGGCCGGACAGTTCGACGGCCTTGGCGACCGCGCCGTCCGGGGTGGTGACCCGGGTGCCCGCGGTGACGTACAGGCCGGCCTCGACCACGCAGTCGCTGCCCAGCGAGATGCCGATGCCCGCGTTGGCGCCGAGCAGGCAGCGCTCGCCGACCGAGACGACCTGCTTGCCGCCGCCGGACAGGGTGCCCATGATCGAGGCGCCGCCGCCGATGTCGCTGTGGTCGCCGACCACGACGCCCGCGCTGATCCGGCCCTCGACCATCGAGGTGCCGAGGGTGCCGGCGTTGAAGTTGACGAAGCCCTCGTGCATCACGGTGGTGCCGGCCGCCAGGTGGGCGCCGAGCCGGACGCGGTCGGCGTGGGCGATGCGCACGCCGCTCGGGGCGACGTAGTCCGTCATCCGCGGGAACTTGTCGATCCCGTACACGGCCAGCTGGCCGCCCTGGGCGCGGACGGCGAGGCGGGCCTGCTCGACCTTGTCCACCGGGACGGGGCCGATACTGGTCCACGCGACGTTGGCGAGCAGGCCGAAGATGCCGTCCAGGTTCTGGCCGTGCGGCTGGACCAGACGGTGGCTGAGCAGGTGCAGGCGCAGGTACACGTCGTGGGTGTCCAGCGGCTTCTCGTCCAGCGAGGCGATGGTGGTGCGCACGGCGACCACCTCGACGCCGCGGCGGGCGTCGGCGCGCAGGGCGTCGGCGGCCCCGGCCCCGAGCTCGGCGTCGGCCTGCTCGGGGGTCAGGCGCACGGTGCCGGCCGGACCGGGCTCGGCGGCCAGCACGGGGGCGGGGTACCAGGTGTCGAGGACGGTGCCGTCGGCGGCGATGGTGGCCAGGCCGGTGGCCACGGCGCCGGTCGCCGGGGAGGTGGATTCGAGCGGGGTGGATTCAGCAGTCACACCGTGCACGTTAACCAATGCGGGGCCCCGCTGCCGAACACGCCCAGCGTCCGGACACGCCGGTCGGACCTGCAGGCCAGCGGCCTGCCGGGCCGGAAAACCCGGTGCTCGGCGGCCGTCCGCTGGGCAATACTCGGCCGGGTGTTCATGTCGATCTCCACCACCGGCAGCGCCGAGAGCCCGGCGACGGATCTCGGGTTCCTGCTGCACAAGCATCCCGGCAAGGTCCAGCGCTTCACGACGTCGCACGGCGAGGCCCACGTCTTCTACCCCGTGGCGGGGGACGAGGTCTGCACGGCGGCGCTGCTGCTGGACATCGACCCGATCGCCCTGGTTCGCAAAGGCCGGGGCAACGGCAAGGGGCGGGGAGGCTCGCCCGACTTCGCCCTCTCCCAGTACGTCAACGACCGCCCCTACGCCGCGTCCTCGCTGCTCGCGGTCGCGCTGCGGACGGTGTTCCGCTCCGCGATGAAGGGCGACTGCGCGCTGCGCCCCGAGCTGCCGGGGCAGGTCCGCCCGCTGCGGATCGAGCTGCCGGCGGTGCCCGCGAACGGTGCGGGCGAGGGCGGCGGCCCGGCGATGGTGGCCCGGCTGTTCCAGCCGCTGGGCTGGCGGGTCGAGGCGTCGGCGATCCCACTGGACGAGGACTTCCCGGAGTGGGGTGAGTCCCGCTACGTGCGGGTCGCGCTGGCCTCGGACGCGGTCCGGCTCGCCGACGCGCTCCACCAGCTGTACGTACTGCTGCCGGTGCTGGACGGTGCCAAGCACTACTGGGTCGCTCCGGACGAGGTGGACAAGCTGCTCGCCGCCGGCGAGGGCTGGCTGGCCGCCCACCCCGAGCGCGCCCTGATCGCCCGGCGCTACCTGTCCCGGCGCTGGTCGCTGACCCGGGCCGCGATGGAGCGCCTGGAGCTCGCCCGACTGGCCGAGGCGGACGACCGCGAGGTCGAGGAGATCGACAACGCGGTCGACGACCGGCCTGACGACGAGGACGCCGGCACCGAGACCACCACAGCCACCACTGCCGCCGAAACCGCCGACGCCCCCGTACCGCGGCCGCCCTCCCTCGCCGAGCAGCGCCGCACCGCGGTCCTCACCGCCCTGCGCGACAGCGGCGCGGCCCGGGTCGCCGACCTCGGCTGCGGTCAGGGCGAGCTGATCGGCGAGCTGATGAAGGACGCCCGGTTCACCGAGATCCTCGGCGTGGACGTGTCCGCCCGGGCGCTGCAGGCGGCGAACCGCAAGCTGCGCCCGGCGCGCCTGCCCGAGCGGCAGGCTGCGCGGGTGACGCTGGCGCAGGGCGCGCTGACGTACACCGACGCCCGGCTGAAGGGCTACGACGCGGCGGTGCTGTGCGAGGTGATCGAGCACCTGGACCTGCCACGGCTGCCCGCGCTGGAGTACGCGGTGTTCGGCTCGGCCCGTCCGAGGGCCGTCGTCGTCACCACGCCCAACGTCGAGTACAACGTCCGCTGGGAGAGCCTCCCGGCGGGCCGCGCCCGCCACGCCGACCACCGCTTCGAGTGGTCCCGCGCCGAGTTCGGGGCCTGGGCAGGGAAGGTCGCGGCGGCGTACGGGTACACGGTGGAGCTGCGCCCGGTCGGCCCCGAGGACCCGGAGGTCGGCCCGCCGACCCAGCTGGCCCTGTTCCGCACCGACACCACCACGCCCGGAACCGGCACCACCACGACGCCCGAGGGAGGCGAGACCCGATGACCGACGACACGACCGACCATGCCGCGAACGAGCTCCACGCGACCGACCATGCCGCGAGCGAGCTCCACGCGACCGACCACGCCGCGACCGACGACCGGGCACCCGAGGGCCCCACCGCCCCTCGCCGCCTCCCCGTCACCGACGTCTCCCTCGTCGTCCTGATCGGCACCAGCGGCGCGGGCAAGTCCACCTTCGCCCGCCGCCACTTCCTCCCCACCCAGGTCGTCTCCTCCGACTTCTGCCGCGGCCTGGTCGCCGACGACGAGAACGACCAGTCAGCCTCCGCCGAGGCCTTCGACGTCCTGCACTACATCGTCGGCAAGCGCCTCGCCGCCGGCCGCCTGACCGTCGTGGACGCCACCAACGTCCAGTCCGAGGCCCGCCGTCAGCTGGTGGCGCTCGCCCGCGAGCACGACGTGCTGCCGATCGCGATCGTGCTGGACGTCCCGCCCGGCGTGTGCGCCGAGCGAAACCGCTCCCGCCCGGACCGCCAGCTGCCCGCGCACGTGGTCCCGCGCCAGCACCGCGAGCTGCGCAGGTCGCTCAGGGGGCTGGAGCGCGAGGGCTTCCGCAAGGTGCACGTCCTGCGGGGCGAGGCCGAGGTGGCGGCCGCCGGGATCGAGCTGGAGAAGCGCTACAACGACCTGCGCCACCTCAGCGGCCCGTTCGACATCGTGGGCGACGTCCACGGCTGCCGGTCCGAGCTGGAGACCCTGCTGGTCCGCCTCGGCTACACCCTCACCCGGGACGCCGAGGGCCGCCCGGTGGACGCCGCCCACCCGGCGGGCCGCACCGCCGTGTTCGTCGGCGACCTGGTCGACCGCGGCCCGGACACCCCGGGTGTGCTGCGCCTGGTGATGGGCATGGTGGCGGCCGGCCACGCGCTCTGCGTGCCCGGCAACCACGAGAACAAGCTGGGCCGAGCGATGGACGGCAAGAAGGTCACCGTCTCGTACGGCCTCCAGGAGTCCCTGGACCAACTGGCCGAGGAGTCCGAGGAGTTCAGGGCCGAGGTGCGCGCCTTCATGCGCGGCCTGGTGAGCCACTACCTGCTGGACGGCGGCGCCCTGGTGGTCTGCCACGCCGGTTTGCCGGAGAGGTACCACGGCCGGGCCTCCGGCCGGGTGCGCTCGCACGCGCTGTACGGGGAGACCACCGGCGAGACCGACGAGTACGGCCTGCCGGTGCGCTACCCGTGGGCGGAGGAGTACCGGGGCCGGGCGCTGGTGGTCTACGGCCACACCCCGGTGCCGAGCGCGAGCTTCCTCAACAACACCATCTGCCTGGACACCGGCTGCGTCTTCGGCGGCAGCCTGACCGCGCTGCGCTACCCGGAGCGCGAGCTGGTGGCCGTCAAGGCCGAGCAGGAGTGGTACGCCCCGGTGCGCCCGCTGCTCAGCGACGCGCCGGGGGCCCGCGAGGGCCGTCCGCTGGACCTCGCCGACGTGGCCGGGCGCCGGATCGTGGAGACCGGCCTGCACGGGCGGGTGGCTGTCCGGGAGGAGAACGCGACGGCCGCGCTGGAGGTGATGAGCCGCTTCGCGCTGGACCCGCGGCTGCTGGCCTACCTGCCGCCGACCATGGCGCCGAGCCCGACGTCCCGCCGGGAGGGCTACCTGGAGCACCCGGAGGAGGCCTTCTCCGCCTACCGCGAGGACGGCGTCCGGCACCTGGTCTGCGAGGAGAAGCACATGGGCTCGCGTGCGGTGCTGCTGGTCGCCCGGGACGGCGCCGCGCTGGAGCGGCGCTTCGGGGTGGCCGGGCCGGGGGCGATCTGGACGCGGACCGGCCGGGCGTTCCTCGACGACGAGGAGCTGACCGGCGCGGTGCTGGGCCGGGTCCGCTCGGCGGCCGAACGCGCCGGGCTGTTCGAGGAGCTGGGCACCGACTGGCTGCTGCTGGACGCCGAGCTGATGCCCTGGTCGCTGAAGGCGGTGGAGCTGTTGCGCCGCCAGTACGCCGCGGTCGGCGCGGCGGCCGGCGCCGCGCTGCCCGAGGCGCTGTCGGCCCTGGAGCAGGCGGCCGCGCGCGGACTGGAGCTGGGGGAGCTGACCTCCCGCCAGCGCCGCCGCGCCGCCGACGCCCGGGCCTTCACCGAGGCGTACCGGCGCTACTGCTGGCCGACCGAGGGCCTGTCGGGCATCCGGCTCGCGCCGTTCCAGCTGCTGGCGGCCGAGGGGGTGAACCTGGCGGCGCGTCCGCACGACGAGCACCTGGCCCGGATCGACCGCCTGGTGGACGCCGACGAGGCGATCGCGGCGGCGAGCGGTGACGCGCGGGGGCCCGTGCTGCACCGCACCGGCCGGGTGCTGGTGGACACCGGGGACGAGGCCTCGGTGGCCGCGGCCACGGCCTGGTGGGAGGAGCTGACGGCGGCGGGCGGCGAGGGCATGGTGGTCAAGCCGCTGGCCTCGGTGGTGCGGACGGCGCGCGGCGGGGGCCGCCCGGGCGGCCTGGTGCAGCCGGGGGTGAAGGTGCGCGGCCGGGAGTACCTGCGGATCATCTACGGCCCGGACTACACCGAGCACCTGGACCGGCTGCGGATGCGCTCGCTGGGCCACAAGCGCTCGCTGGCGCTGCGCGAGTACGCGCTGGGCCTGGAGGCGCTGGACCGGCTGGCGGCCGGGGAGCCGCTGTGGCGGGTGCACGAGCCGGTGTTCGCGGTGCTCGCGCTGGAGTCCGAGCCGGTGGACCCGCGCCTCTAGCCGGGGTGGGGGAGGGGAGTCCCGTCCGGGGCTCCCCTCCTTCACCACCATGCTGTATAGAAATTCCAACAATCGTATAGACTTGCCGCCTTCTCCGTAGTCCAGAAAAAGTCACCCCAGGAGCCCGGCATGGCCTTCAACCTCCGGAACAGGCACTTCCTCAAGGAGCTCGACTTCACGCCCCAGGAGTTCCGCTTCCTGGTGGACCTCGCGGCCGGGCTCAAGGCGGCCAAGTATGCGGGCACCGAGCAGCCCCGGCTGCGCGGGAAGAACATCGCGCTGATCTTCGAGAAGACCTCCACCCGCACCCGCTGCGCCTTCGAGGTCGCCGCGCACGACCAGGGCGCCACCACCACCTACCTGGACCCGTCCGGCTCGCAGATCGGCCACAAGGAGTCGGTCAAGGACACCGCCCGGGTGCTCGGCCGGATGTTCGACGGCATCGAGTACCGCGGCCACGGCCAGGAGATCGTCGAGGAGCTGGCCCGGCACGCCGGCGTACCGGTCTGGAACGGCCTGACCGACGAGTGGCACCCCACCCAGATGCTGGCCGACGTGCTCACCGTCACGGAGCACACCACCAAGCCGCTCACCGAGGTCGCCCTCGCCTACCTCGGCGACGCCCGCTCCAACATGGGCAACTCCCTGCTGGTCACCGGCGCCCTGCTCGGCATGGACGTCCGGATCGTCGCCCCGCGGGCCCTGTGGCCGGCCGAGGAGGTGCGGAAGTCGGCGCAGGCGCTGGCCGAGCGGACCGGCGCGATGATCACCCTGACCGAGGACGTGGCCGAGGGCGTGGCCGGCGTCGACTTCCTCTACACCGACGTCTGGGTCTCGATGGGCGAGCCCAAGGAGGTCTGGGCCGAGCGGATCGAGCTGCTCAAGCCGTACCAGGTGTCCATGGACACGGTCCGGGCCACCGGCAACCCGAACGTGAAGTTCCTGCACTGCCTGCCCGCCTTCCACGACCTCGGTACCGTGGTCGGGCGGCAGATGTACGAGGCGACCGGCATGACCGAGCTGGAGTGCACCGACGAGCTGTTCGAGTCGGCCCACTCCATCGTCTTCGACCAGGCCGAGAACCGCCTGCACACCATCAAGGCGGTCCTGGTCGCCACCCTGGGCTCCTGAGGGGCCCGTGCGGGCGGGTCAGCGCGCCAGCCGGATGCAGGCCACCCGCTCGGCCGCCGTGTGCTTACCGGCCGGGGCGCCCGCGTGCAGCACCAGCGAGCGCGCCTCGCCGGGCCGCGGCTGCCAGTCCACCGCGGCCCGCGCGGTGCCCGCGCCCCGCCCGTCGGTGCGCAGCACCAGCCGCAGTTCGTTGCGGTCGTTGGCGTAGGCCGGGTCGGTGGACGGCTGCACCGGGTCGACGACGTCCTGGTAGTGCGGTCCGGAGGCGGCCGGGTCGGCCCCGCAGTCGCCGGCGTGCAGGTGCACCGGGAACTCGTGGCCGGGGGCGAGTCCGGCGACCGCCAGGGTGAGCACCGTCCGCCCGGGCACCGAGCGGTCGGTGACGATCCGGGCGTGCGAGCCGTACGGGACCAGGTCCTCGGCGTAGCTGATCGCGGTCGGCCGGACGAAGGCCGTCGCCGGGTCGAAGGCCGTCTCCGTCACGGAGACCGGCGAGGCGGCGGAGGCGAGCAGCGCCAGCGGCAGCAGGGCGGAGGCGAGCGGAGCGGTCATCGGGTCGGGCCTTCCACGGGCGGGGCGACGGGCGCCCTGCTAACGGGCGCCGGGGCCCGGGGGACACTCCCGGGACGGGCCCTACCGGGCGTCGCGCGCGATCCCCCGGATCTCGCAGCGCGGTCCGCTGGCCCGCATCAGCCGCAGGTCGGCGGTGACCAGCGGCGCGCCGTACCGCTCGGCGACCGCGACGTACGCGGCGTCGTCCGGGGTGAGGTTGTCCTTGAGCTCCCAGATCCGGCCGAGCAGCGGCGCCACCTCGACCTTGCGGACGACCACCTCGGCCAGTTCGCCGGTGAGTTCGGCGACCCGCTCGGCGGTCAGCTCCTTGGCGAGGTAGAGGCCGCGCAGCGACTGCATCACCTCGATCACGATGTGCTCGGGCGCCCACCAGTCGTCGTCGACGGCGAGTTCGGCCCGGGCGCGGTCGCCGCGCGGGCCCTGGTCGGCGAGTGCCAGCACCAGCGCGGACGCGTCCACCACGATCATCGTCGGCCCCCTCTGCCCGTCAGCACACCTGTGCCCGTCACCACAGCGGCCACCGTACCCGGCCGGGCCTCACCGGGCGGAGCCGGGCTCCGGGGCGGTCCTCCCGGTCCTCCCGGTACCGCAGGAGCGAGCACCGCCCGGTCCCGGGCCTGGAGTTCGGCGAGGGCGGCGAGCAGGACGACCCGCAGCGCCGGGTCGTCGGCCCGGCGGATCTCGGGCCAGGCCGCGAAGAGCTCGGCCGGGGTGACCTGGGTGAGGGGGAGGGTCCCGGAGCCGACCGGGTGCGGACGGGAGGAAAGGAGGTGAAGGTATGAGGACGACGACCCTGCTGGCCGACGTCGCCCCCGGGCCGACCGGTGGCCGCGGTGGGGAACCCGTGGTGGTGCTGTCGCCGGCCGCCGCGATCGTGGCGAGGACGGTCCGGCTGAACCGGCTGAACTGGTTGGAGCCCAAGCGCCGCGGTCCGGACGGCCGCTGACCAGCACCGAAACGCACCGGGGCATGCCTGCGATGGTGATGACGGCGGCATGCACTATGGTTTATCTCGACATCGAGATAACTGCCCCTTACGATATATCTCGACATCAAGATACTTGCCGAGAGGCGCTCACCGGCGATGCGGGCAAGGCAAGCCTAAGTAAGGCTGACCTTACCACCGCGTGGCGGCCGGATATCGCACGAAGCACCCAGAAGGAGTCAGTCGTGTCCGCGAACAGCTTCGACGCCCGCAGCTCGCTGCAGGTGGGCGACGAGTCGTACGAGATCTTCAAGCTCTCCGCCGTCGAGGGTTCCGAGCGGCTGCCCTACAGCCTCAAGGTGCTGCTGGAGAACCTGCTCCGCACGGAGGACGGCGCGAACATCACCGCCGACCACATCCGCGCCCTCGGAAACTGGGACGAGAACGCCCAGCCGAGCCAGGAGATCCAGTTCACGCCCGCCCGCGTGATCATGCAGGACTTCACCGGCGTGCCGTGCGTGGTCGACCTCGCCACCATGCGCGAGGCCGTCAAGGAGCTGGGCGGCGACCCGGCCAAGATCAACCCGCTGGCCCCGGCCGAGCTGGTCATCGACCACTCCGTCATCGCCGACAAGTTCGGCACCAAGGACGCGTTCACCCAGAACGTCGAGATCGAGTACGGCCGCAACAAGGAGCGCTACCAGTTCCTGCGCTGGGGCCAGACCGCCTTCGACGAGTTCAAGGTCGTCCCGCCGGGCACCGGCATCGTCCACCAGGTGAACATCGAGCACCTGGCCCGCACCGTCATGGTCCGCGGCGGCCAGGCGTACCCGGACACCTGCGTCGGCACCGACTCGCACACCACCATGGTCAACGGCCTGGGCGTGCTGGGCTGGGGCGTCGGCGGCATCGAGGCCGAGGCCGCCATGCTCGGCCAGCCGGTCTCCATGCTGATCCCGCGCGTCGTCGGCTTCAAGCTGACCGGCGAGCTGCCGGCCGGCACCACCGCCACCGACCTGGTGCTCACCATCACCGAGATGCTGCGCAAGCACGGTGTGGTCGGCAAGTTCGTCGAGTTCTACGGCGACGGCATCGGCGCCATCCCGCTGGCCAACCGCGCCACCATCGGCAACATGTCGCCGGAGTTCGGCTCGACCTGCGCGATCTTCCCGATCGACGCCGAGACCATCAACTACCTGCGCCTGACCGGCCGCGACGAGCAGCAGCTCGCCCTGGTCGAGGCGTACGCCAAGGAGCAGGGCCTCTGGCACGACCCGTCGGTCGAGCCGGTCTACTCCGAGTACCTGGAGCTGGACGTCTCCACCGTCGTCCCGTCGATCTCCGGCCCGAAGCGCCCGCAGGACCGCGTGATCCTGGCCGAGGCCGCCGAGAAGTTCGCCGAGGCGCTGCCGGCCTACTCCGCCGAGGCCTCGAAGCCGACCACCGTCACCGCCCCCGACGGCTCGACCTACGAGATCGACAACGGCGCGGTCGTGATCGCCTCGATCACCTCCTGCACCAACACCTCCAACCCCTCCGTCATGCTGGGCGCCGCCCTGCTGGCGAAGAAGGCCGTGGAGAAGGGCCTGCACGTCAAGCCCTGGGTCAAGACCACCCTGGCGCCCGGCTCCAAGGTCGTCATGGACTACTACGAGAAGGCCGGCCTGCTCCCGTACATGGAGAAGCTGGGCTTCAACCTGGTCGGCTACGGCTGCGTCACCTGCATCGGCAACTCGGGCCCGCTGCCCGAGGAGGTCTCGGCCGCCGTCAACGAGTCCGACCTCGCGGTCGTCTCGGTGCTCTCCGGCAACCGCAACTTCGAGGGCCGGATCAACCCGGACGTCAAGATGAACTACCTGGCCTCCCCGCCGCTGGTGGTCGCCTACGCCCTCGCCGGCAACATGAACATCGACATCACCAAGGACGCCCTGGGCCAGGACGCCGACGGCAACGACGTCTTCCTCGCCGACATCTGGCCGTCCGAGCAGGAGGTCGCCGACACCGTCGCCGGCTCCATCGACGAGGCGATGTTCGACAAGGGCTACCAGGACGTCTTCGCCGGTGACCACCGCTGGCAGTCGCTCCCGGTCCCGACCGGCAACACCTTCGAGTGGGACGCCGAGTCCACCTACGTCCGCAAGCCCCCGTACTTCGAGGGCATGGCCAAGACCCCGAGCCCGGTGACCGACATCGCCGGCGCCCGCGTCCTGGCCAAGCTGGGCGACTCGGTCACCACCGACCACATCTCCCCGGCCGGCAACATCAAGCCGGGCACCCCGGCGGCGCAGTACCTGACCGCCAACGGCGTCGAGAAGCGTGACTTCAACTCCTACGGCTCGCGCCGCGGCAACCACGAGGTCATGATCCGCGGCACCTTCGCCAACATCCGCCTGCGCAACCAGATCGCGCCGGGCACCGAGGGCGGCTACACCCGCGACTTCACCCAGGCCGACGCCCCGGTGTCGTTCATCTACGACGCCTCGCAGAACTACCAGGCGGCTGGCATCCCGCTGGTCGTCCTGGCGGGCAAGGAGTACGGCTCCGGCTCGTCCCGCGACTGGGCGGCCAAGGGCACCGCGCTGCTGGGCGTCAAGGCCGTCATCGCCGAGTCCTACGAGCGCATCCACCGCTCGAACCTGATCGGCATGGGCGTCCTGCCGCTGCAGTTCCCGGAGGGCGAGAACGCCGAGTCCCTCGGCCTGACCGGCGAGGAGACCTTCTCCATCACCGGCGTGACCGAGCTCAACGAGGGCCGCACCCCGAAGACCGTCAAGGTCAAGGCCGGCGACAAGGAGTTCGACGCGGTCGTCCGCATCGACACCCCCGGTGAGGCGGACTACTACCGCAACGGCGGCATCCTGCAGTACGTGCTGCGCTCGCTGATCGGCTGACCCGCGCCAGCGCCCGAAGGGGCCGGACCGCACTGCGCGGTCCGGCCCCTTCCGCATGCGCCCCGGACGCCGGAGGGACCCCCGAACGCCGGAGGGGCCCGCCGGCACGCGGCCGGCGGGCCCCTCCGTCAGCCGGTCAGACCCGGTCGCAGGCCTGCGCCCGCAGGGCGCGGGCCAGGTCGTCCCGGCGCTCCAGCACCAGCCTGCGCAGCGCCGGCGCGGCCTGCGGGTGGCCGTCCAGCCAGGCGTCCGCCTCGGCCAGGGTCTGCCCGTCGGTCTGGGCGATCGGGAAGAAGCCGCCGACGATCCGCATCGCGATCTCGATCGTCCGCTCGGCCCAGACCCGCTCCAGCAGCTTGAAGTACGGCGCCGCGTAGAGGGCGGTCAGGTCGCGCTGGGCGGGGATCGCGAAGCCCGCGCTGTTGGCCTCGACCAGGGCGCTCGGCAGCTCGTCGGAGTCGATCACGGCCGACCAGGCGGCGGCCTTGGCCTCCGGAGTGGGCCGGGCGGCCAGGCACTGGGTGTACTCGCGCTTGCCGCCCGCGGTGTTGTCGGCGGCCAGCTCGCCGGCCAGCTCCTCGTCGGTGGCCTGCCCGGCGGCGGCCAGCGCCAGCCACAGCGACCAGCGCAGCTCCTGGTCGACCTCCAGGCCGTCGATCCGGGCGCTGCCGGCCAGCAGGCCGCGGACCAGGCCGAGGTGCTCGGCGCCGCCCGCGGTCCGGGCGAGGAAGCGGGCCCAGGCGAGCTGGTGGTCGCTGCCGGGGACGGCCGCGCGCAGCTCGTTCAGGGCGCCGTCGGCGAGCTTGCGGGCGCCCTCGGCCCGCCACTCGGGGGCGGCGTACAGGTCGACGGCGGTCTTGGACTGGGCGTGCAGCGACTGCAGCACGCCGATGTTGTCCTCCTGGCCGGCGAAGCGCAGGGCCAGGGCGACGTAGTCGCGGGCCGGCATCAGGCCGTCCCGGGTGAGGTTCCAGACGGCGGACCAGGCGAGCGCCCGGGCCAGCTCGTCGTGGATGTCGCCGAGGCCGGTGCGCAGGGTCTCCAGCGAGTCGGCGTCGAAGCGGATCTTGCAGTAGGTCAGGTCCTCGTCGTTGAGCAGGACCAGGTCCGGGCGGCGGCGGCCGGCGGCCTCGGCGACGACGGTGCGGGCGCCGGTGACGTCCAGCTCGATCCGCTCGGTGCACAGCAGGGCGCCGTCGGCGTCGCGGTCGTACAGGCCGACCGCGATCCGGTGCGGGCGCAGTACGTCGCCGTCCTGGAGGACGGCCAGCTCGGTGATCCGGCCCTCGGCGTCGGTGGTGACCTGCGGAGTGAGCGCGTTGACCCCGGCGGTCTGCAGCCAGGCGGCGGCCCAGCTCTTCAGGTCGCGCCCGCTGGTCTCCTCCAGCACGCCCAGCAGGTCGCCCAGTTCGGTGTTGCCGAAGGCGTGCCGCTTGAAGTAGCGGCGGGCGCCCTCGAAGAAGGCCTCCGCGCCGACGTACGCGACCAGCTGCTTGAGGACGGAGGCGCCCTTGGCGTAGGTGATGCCGTCGAAGTTGAGCTTGGCGTCCTCCAGGTCGCGGATGTCGGCGGTGATCGGGTGGGTGGTGGGGAACTGGTCCTGCCGGTAGGCCCAGGCCTTGCGCTGGTTGGCGAAGGTGACCCAGGCGGAGGAGTACCGGGTGCGGGCGCCGATCAGGGCGTAGGAGCCCATGAAGTCGGCGAAGGACTCCTTCAGCCACAGGTCGTCCCACCAGCGCGGCGTGACCAGGTCGCCGAACCACATGTGCGCCATCTCGTGCAGCACGACGTTGGCGCGGGACTCGTACGCGGCGTCGGTGACCTTCGAGCGGAAGACGAACTCCTCCTTGAAGGTCACGCAGCCGGGGTTCTCCATCGCGCCGATGTTGTACTCCGGGACGAAGGCCTGGTCGTACTTGCCGAAGGGGTACGGGTAGTCGAAGGTCTCGTGGAAGAAGTCGAGTCCGAGCTTGGTGACGCCGAGGATCTCCTCCGCGTCGAAGTGCGGGGCCAGCGACTTGCGGCAGAGCGCGGCGAGCGGGATCTCCAGGGCGGTGCCGTCGGGGAGTTCGCGGCTGTAGTGGTCGTTCACGACGTGGTACGGGCCGGCCACCACGGCGGTGAGGTAGGTGGAGATCGGCGCGGTCGGCGCGAACTCCCAGGTACGGGCGCCGCCTTCGGTGCCCACGGTCTCGTGCGCGGCGTTGGAGCGGACGTCCCAGGCCGCCGGGGCGGTCACCGTGAAGGTGAACGGGGCCTTCAGGTCGGGCTGTTCGAAGTTCGCGAACACCCGGCGGGCGTCGGCCGGCTCGTAGTGGGTGTACAGGTAGGTCTCGCCGTCCGCGGGGTCGACGAAGCGGTGCAGGCCCTCGCCGGTGCGGCTGTAGGCGCAGTCGGCCTCGACGGTGAGGACGTTCTCGGCGGCCAGGCCGTCGACGTGCACCCGGGCGCCGTCGTAGGCGGTGGCCGGGTCGAGTTCGCGGCCGTTGAGGGTGACCGAGCGGACGGCGGGGGCGAGCAGGTCGAGGAAGGTGCCCGTGCCGGGCTGGGAGCAGCGGAAGATGATCGTGGTGGCGGAGCGGAAGGTGGTGGCGGCCGGGTCCGGGGCCGAGGTCACGTCCAGCCGGACGAGGTAGCCGTCGACGGCCAGGACGCCGGCTCGCTGTTGCGCTTCCTCGCGGCTCAGGTTCTTGCCCGGCACGGCGGTACTCCTTTGTCCGGCTCGCACGGTGGTGCGTGTGTGGGTGGTGCGGGTCCGCGCGCGGGGTCCGTCGCGCACGCAGGGGCATCCTTTCACGGCCTCCCCGGCCGGTACCATTGCACAGGCCGCCGCGCCCGGGCCGGAATCAGCGGCGGCGCGCGGGTGTTGGGGTCCGGGTGGGGCCGTGCCCCGCCGCCTCGGAACACCTCACGAAGGACGAGACCCAGTGACGACTGCCGCTGAGCGCAAGACCGCCGACTTCTGGTTCGACCCGGCCTGCCCGTGGGCCTGGATGACGTCCCGCTGGCTGATAGAGGTCCAGCAGCTGCGTCCGGTCGACGTGAACTGGCACGTGATGAGCCTTTCGGTGCTCAACGAGCACCGCGACCTGCCGCAGAACTACCGCGAGCTGCTGGACAACGCCTGGGGCGCGGTGCGGGTGTGCATCGCGGCCGCCCAGCAGCACGGCGAGGAGGTGCTGGGCCGGCTCTACACCGAGCTGGGCCTGCGCTTCCACAACCAGGGCCTGCCGCAGAACCGGGAGACGGTCGAGGCCGCCCTGGCGGCCGCGGGCCTGCCCGTCGAGCTGGCGGACGCGGCGGACACCGACGCGTACGACGAGGCCCTGCGCGCCTCCCACAAGGAGGGCATCACCCTGGTCGGCGAGGACGTCGGCACCCCGGTGATCGCGGTCGAGGGCGCGGACGGCGAGCGGGTCGCCTTCTTCGGCCCGGTGGTCACCCCGGCGCCCAAGGGCGAGGCCGCGGCCCGGCTGTGGGACGGCACCCTGCTGGTGGCCTCCACCCCGGGCTTCTACGAGATCAAGCGCACCCGTACGGCGGGGCCGTCCTTCGAGTAGGCCCGCGAGCAGGCCCGCGAGCAGGCCCGGACGAACGCGGAAGGGGCCCGGCACCACTAAGGTGCCGGGCCCCATCCGCGGTTAGCCCGGGTCAGGCCCCCGGCCCGTCCCCGCGCGGGGTGGGGAGGGCGGGCGGGATGAGCG
>NZ_JBHWDU010000087.1:0-36525 GCF_042734825.1 Kitasatospora sp. NPDC059648
TACGGCCCGGTTCGGCCCGCGGGGCAGTCCTGGTGGGCCCGGGTGGTGGGGGGGGGTTGGCGCCCGGCGGGCCCTGGGCCCGCCGCCGGCGCCGGCGTGGGCCCTGGCCCCGAGGCCAGTGAGAACCGGACCTTGGGGCGGCCCCGGGCCCCCGCGCGGTGGTAGAAGCGGACGGCGTCGGTGTTCCAGTCGGGCGTCTGCCACTGGAGTTCCGCGGCGCCCAGCGCCACCGCCGCGTCCCGCACGGCGGCGAGCAGCGCGCGTCCCCAGCCCTCGCGCCGGTGGGCCTCGGTGACGAACAGGCAGTCCAGGTGGACGTGGTCGGCGGCCCGCCAGGTCGAGAACTCGCGGGAGTAGCTGGCGTAGCCGATCAGTTCGCCGCCGCGGTCGACGACGAGGCACCAGGCCCGCGGACGGGCCGAGAACAGCGCGGGCTCCAGGCGGACGGCGAGGTCGGCTGGCACGGGTTCGGCCCGTTCGAAGTCGGCGTGGGCGGCGCACAGGCGGGCGAGGGCCGGCAGGTCCGCCGCGGTGGCCGGGCGGATGGCGCCGCCCGGCTGTGCGGGGCCGGTCAGCACGCGCAGGTGATGCCCGAGCGCGGGGCGGTCAGGTCGTCGACGGGGCGCTGGTCGGTGCCGGCGGCGGTCTCGTAGGCGAAGCCCTCGCGCGCCCAGTACTCGAAGCCGCCGAGCATCTCCTTGACCCGGTAGCCGAGGCGGGCGAAGGCCAGCGCCCCGCGGGTCGCGCCGTTGCAGCCGGGGCCCCAGCAGTAGGTGACCACGGTCAGGGACGGGTCGACCGACTGCGGCGCCAGTTCGGCGATCCGTGCGGTGGGGATGTGGAGCGCGCCGGGGATGCGGCCCTGGTCCCAGGCGGCCCCGCCGCGGGTGTCGACCACCACGATGCCGGGCACGCCGGACACCAGGTCGGCATGGACGTCGGAGACGTCCGCCTCGAAGGCGAGCCGCGCGGCGTAGTGGGCGGCGGCCTCGGCCGGCGCGGCGGCGGGCACGCTCAGGACGGCGCTGGTGGTCTCGGCGGGCGTGGCGGTGGCAGACATCGGGGGATCCTTCTGTTCTCGCCGGTCAGGGCGGGTTCCGGTGGGCCGTACCGGGCTTGCCCGGTCGGCCGTGGCTCCATCCTCCGGCCCCCGGGGGCCGCCCGACGAGTGGCGTCAACGCCTTGGATCGCCAAGATCCCGCCAACCGGCTCCGGCCCCCGCTGCGGGAAGATGCCGGTGTGACGATCACACCCCGACTGGTGGTCACGTACCCGATACCGGACCGGGACGGCGACACCAGGACCCTGCTCGACCCCTCCGGCCCCGTACCGCGTCTGCACGTGCGCGGCGCCGAGTCGCTGCGCATCTACGAGCTGCGCGAACCGGCCGGACTGACGGCCGAGTTCCCGGCCCCGACGCCCGACCGGTGGACGAGGGAGTGGGTGGCCCCCGACGGGGCGCTCGCCGTCTTCGGCACCGCGACCGAGTACGTCGCGGTCGCCCGCGACGGCCGGACGGTGCGGAGGCAGCCGTACGGCACCTGGGAGGTGGGGCGCTGGGGCCTCGCTCGCCCTCGGTGACTTCCCGGCCCCGGCCCCGGCACCGGCGACTGCTCGGTGCACGACGCCCCGTACCTCTCCTCCCCCAGCGGCTTCGTGGACGACGGAACGGCGCTGGTGACGCTCTACAACCCGTACGACGAGGCCGCGGTGTACATGTTCGGCGAGGAGCGCTGGCGGCAGCACAGCCACTGGCTCGCCGACCCCGCCACCGGCACCCTGCACGGCCGCATCGAGTACCCGATGCCGGAGGTCGACAACGTGACGCCGCTCGGCGACGGCACCTGGATCACCCAGGAGTGGGGGCGCCTACCATCGTTGGCAGCGCTGAGCGGCGCTGAGCGGCACGGAGCCCTACTCCTCCTTCCCAGGCTGTCGATGCCCCCCTGTCCGGTCCCGGCCGATGGTCGCACCGCCCTCCGCGGTCACCGCGGCCAGCGCCCGGCTCAGGCGCCCCAGCCAGTCCTCGGCCGTGCCCCGCACCCGCGGGTGGTCCGCGCGGAAGTCCTCCCAGTCCGCGGACCGCAGGCCCACCGTGTCC
This sequence comes from Kitasatospora sp. NPDC059648, assembly GCF_042734825.1. Lineage (NCBI taxonomy): Bacteria > Bacillati > Actinomycetota > Actinomycetes > Kitasatosporales > Streptomycetaceae > Kitasatospora > Kitasatospora sp. NPDC059648. The sequence continues at coordinate 2,102 of NZ_JBHWDU010000087.1, forward strand.
AGGCGCAGGGCGTCCGCGGGCGCCGTGCGGCCCGGCTCGTGACGGAACACCGCGCGCAGCAGCCGTTCGGACAGCGCCGTGCCCTCGGCCTCGGCGAGGAGCACGGCGTCGTAGAGGTCCTTGGCCCGCGCCCGGCCCTCGGCGGCGCAGTCGGCGTGCAGCCACAGCAGCTTCCAGGCGAGCGACAGTCCCCGGCCCGCGGTGCGCACAACGGTCGGCCCGGTGCCGTCGCCACGCGGTACCGCCGTCCACACGGGCGGTTCGGGGAGCCGCTCGTCGCGGGCGAAGTCGACGTTCACCTGGCCGGGCGGGAGGCCTTCCGCCGTCCACGGGATGACGAGACGGACACCCGGGGTGTCGTGGTCCGAGTACGTCCAGGTGCCGTCCCTGCGGGCGGCGTCCGCGTCGAGCACCAGCCCCGGCGCGGCCGACGGCCGCTCCCGCACCAGGTCGAGCAGGGCTTCGTGCGGAGGGCAGGACTCCGGATCCGCCTCGGGCATCCAGTGCAGCCCTTCGGGCGGTACCGTCACCGGCCGCAGGCCCCCGGTGTCGAACTCCTCGAACGCCCAGATCTCGTACCCGCCGGCGCCGTCGGCCGCCTCCGGCCACTGCTGGACGGCCGCCAGGTCCTCCACGTACGGGTACGGGTGCCCGGGATCGAGCGGGACCAGCAGGGGCCTGGGGACGATCCAGTCGAGGTCCGCCGGCTCCCGCGCGTCGGCCCCCGCCCACGCCTGCATCACCATGCTGCCCCGCAGCACCAGGTACTCCCCCAACGGGGACCCGGCGACGAGGTCGAGCAGGTGGTCGAGCACCGCCCGGTGCGCGACGCTCCGACGTTCGCCGTCCACCGCGAGATCCTCCACCACCGCTCCCCGTGTGCCCGGCCGCTTGCTTGTCGCCGACCGTACCCACGGCCACTGACAGCGGCGGCGGGGCGGGAGCGTTCGCCGGCGGGGCGGGAGCGTTCGCCGGCGGGGCGGGAGCGTACGCCGGCGGGATGGGAGCGTACGGGCGGGACGGCGTCAGGCGTCGTCGTTGAGGCCGCGGTCGGGGACGGACATGTCCCCGGTGCGGGGTGTGCCGTCGGCGAGGCCGTAGCGGAGGTGGACGGTGCCGGTGGGGCTGGCGGCCGGGGGTTGGAGGAGGTGAGATTCGTGGGGACGGTGCCGGTGTCGAAGACCTTCTTGCCGACGCCGAGCATGATCGGGTGCAGCCAGAGGTCGAGGCGGTCGAAGAGCTGCTCCCGCAGGAGGGTCTGCACCAGGTTGAGGCTGCCGACGACCTTCACGTTCCGGTGCCGCTCCCGGACCTCGCGCACCGCCGCGGCCAGGTCCGGGCCGAGCTGGGTGGACCGGGCCCAGGAGAGGTCCGCCCGGCCGCGGGAGGCCACGTACTTCGGCACGCCGTTGAAGAGCTCGGCGATCTCGCCCTCCTTCTGGTGCGGCCAGTAGGAAGCGAAGAGGTCGTACGTCCGCCGGCCGAGCAGGAGGGCGTCGGTGCCCTCGTACGCGGCGGCGATCTGCGCTCCGGTGACCTCGTGCATCAGCGGCGCCTGCCAGCCGCCGAACGGGAACCCGTCCGGGTCCTCGTCGGGGCCGCCGGGCGCCTGCCCCACGAGGTCGAGGGTCGCGAACAGCTCGATGTGGATCAGGCCCATGCCCTTGCTCCCAACCAGTCGGTCGTCTTCGTCGGAATACCAGGCCGCCGCCGGTCGGTGACTGTCCCTCACCTACCCGGCGGCGCGGGCGCGGCCCGGCGTTGACGTCCTGCGCGCCGCCGGGGCCGGGGCGACCCCGTCCAGGAACTCCGCTTGTTCCGTTGTTCGCGGTGTTCGCGGTGTTCGCGAGGGGTCATGCGGGCCGGGTCGCCTTTCCGTCCAGCCAGAGGGTGTCGGAGGCGTCGCGGTGTGAGCCCGTCGTGCCGACGTGTTTGGCGTCGATCTTCGCGCCGTGCTTGAAGACGTGGACGAGGGCCATGCCGTGCCCCCGGCCGAGGCCGTAGTCCTCCTTGAGCCACGCGAGGATCACGCCCGCCTTCGTCGACGGGTCGTCGAAGCCGCGTTCCTCGGCGAGCGCGACGAACTCGCGCGGGGTCAGGCCGGTCTTGGTCTCGACGGTGTCCAGGTACGCCTGGAAGGACATGTGCTCTCTCCCTCTCGTGCCGGTGTTCTGGAAGGTGGACTGGGCCCGGGAGGAAAACTCATCGCTCTGCCGAGAAAAATCCTTCGGGCGGGCTTCGGACGGGTTTCGGACCGGCTACCGGGCGGCTCGGCTGCCCCGGCGTCGCGTCAGGTACGGCTGACGACCCGGCCGTTGGCCAGCAGGCGGGAGAGGTCGAGCGGCGGCAGCTTCGACAGCTGGTTACCGGCGGAGGCCATGGCGGCGGCGTGGCGCGGGCTGCCGAGGACGGCCGTGACGGCGTCGGCGTGGACGGCCAGGAGGCGGGCGGTCCTGCGGGGTGTGCTGCGCAGGGTGGCGTGCCTGCTTTGGGGTTCCGGTCCGGGGCGGGTGGACGGGGGCGGGTGATGGACGGATGGATCGTGGATGGGCGGGTGTGGATGGCGGGTGTCACCAGGAGAGGGCGTCGTCCATCGACTGCTGCCAGTAGGTGACCTTGAGGGAGTCGTCGACGTAGACGCCCTTGGCGGGCAGCGACGGGTGGGCACCTGTACCGACGCTCTCGTTGCCGGCGGGGCCGTGGAAGTAGACGGCCAGGGAGGTGGCGGTGTAGCCGTTCGAGCCGTCGGTGCCGTCGGTGGACGACAGGTTGACGGAGGCGTCACCGGGCTCGCCTGGCTTGAGGGTGACGACGGCCTGCGGCTTCGAGTCGGCGATGACCGGGGGCTCGGACTGGGCCTCGCCGAACTGGACGGCCGGGTAGCCGTAGAGGTAGCAGATGCCGGAGCCGGTGTTGGTGACCGTGAGCAGCATGTGGTTCACGGGGCGGTTCAGCGGAGCCGCGGTGGTCTTGGTGTTGGAGCCCTCGCAGGTGCTCGGCTTGGCGGGGGCGGGGGCCGAGGGGGCCTTCGGAGCGGGGGTGTTCGGGACGGGCTTCGCGCCGGTGGCCGGGGCGGCGGGCGTCGCGGCGGGGGCCGGGGTCTTGCCGGTGGCGGCGGCGGACGGCGAGGCGGGGGCGGCGGCGGACGGCGAGGCGGGGGCGGTGGCGGACGCGGCGGCCTTGAGCGTCGGGCCGGCGGTCGTCGCGATGTCCCCGTGGTCGTCGTTGTTGCACGCGGTCACCGAGAAGGCGGCGAGCACGGCCCCCGCGGCGGCGGTGACCAGACGGGTGCGGGAGGTGCGGGAGGTGCGGACGGACATGTGGTCGTGCCCCTTTCGGCATGCGCTCAATTCGCCCTGATGGTGCGGCGATCGGATGACGGAAGCCTGCGGAGCGATCCGTCCCAGGCGCCACGGCTGACGACACGCTGGGTAGGGTGGAACGGCGAACCGGCCCCTGACCTGCGGGAGTGGAACGGGCCTGGAACGCTGGAACGGGACCCCGGGGATTCGGAGGGGACGGGTGTCGGAGGGGACGGCGGCTGCGGAGTCGGAGGAGTTCGCGCGGTTGCTGCGGGAACTCAAGACCCGCTCGGGCCTGAGTTACGGGGCGCTGGCCAAGCGGCTGCACACGAGCTCGTCGACGCTGCACCGCTACTGCAACGGCACGGCGCTGCCGCACGAGTACGCGGCGGCGGAGCGTTTCGCGCGGGTGTGCCGGGCGACGCCGGAGGAGCTCGTGGGGCTGCACCGGAGCTGGATCCTGGCGGATGCGGCCCGGGGGCGACAGGCCGAGCCAGCCACGCCAGCGGAGCAAGTCGAACCGGCCGAACCGGCCGAACCGGCCACGGAGGCTCCGGTCGTCCTGGCCGCCCCGGTCGACCTTCCCGCAGCGACGGCGGGCGGGGAGCCGGTCGTCGAGGTGGCGGCGGAGCCCGTGCCGCCGCGTGGGCGGCGCCGCAGCGCGCTGATCGCCTGCGCCGCGGCCGTCGCCCTGGTGGGCGCCGTCGTGGTCGTCGCGCGTCCCGCCCTCTGGAGCGGCGGGAACGGTACGGCCGGTGCCACGGCTGCGACGACGGCGGCGACGGTCGCGGCGGCCGTACCGGAGCCGTCGCGGTCCGCCGCTGCCATCACCACCGCGACGCCGACCGCCACCGCGACGCCCCTGAGCGCGACGCCGACGACCACCGCCACCGCGACGCCCCCGAGCCCGACCCCGTCCGCCGACCCGTCCGCGCCGCTCACCCTCGCGACCCGCCCGTACGTCCGTCTACAACGACCCCTGTAGCCAGCACTTCCTCCAACAGCGCGCCCGCGCAGGTCGGGCCGCCCGCCGGCGAGCGCGACGCCCCGCGCTGGGCCGCCGCCTACGGCGCGGTCTCCTCCGGTGAGCAGGAGGTCGCCCTCACCGTACAGGGCACCGGGTCCGACACGGTCGTCCTCCAGGCGCTGCACGTGCGCGTGACGGCCAAGGGCGCGCCGCTCGCCTGGAACGACTACTCGATGGGTGTCGGCTGCGGCGGCGGGGTCGAGAACAAGTCCTTCGACGTCGACCTCGACCGGGGCAGTCCCGTGATCACCGTCAAGGGCGGACAGCGCGACTTCCCGTACAAGGTCAGCGAGTCCGACCCCGAGGTGTTCTACATCACCGCCCACACCAAGGCCCACGACGTCCGGTGGGACCTCACGCTGGACTGGTCCAGCGGCGACCGCCACGGCACCGTCTCGATCGACAACAAGGGCACCCCGTTCCGCACCAGCGCCAACGTCAACCGGCCCGGGTACGACCACCCGCTGGGCAACAGCGAGTGGATCAAGCGTGAGGGTGACTGAGAAGGCCGGGAAGCCCTGCCTCACCTGACGGCGGCAGGGCGGGGCCAAGCGCCCGCGCCCGTTCCAAGGGGCTGGGCATCAAGGCGGACGGCTCCTGCGGTTCCGTCACCTACGACGACACCGTCGTGCGCACCGCCGACGGCTGGCGGATCAGCCGTCGCAGGGTCTCGGCACGCCGGACTCCCCTGGGCGGGCTGACGAAGCCGGGCGGACCGGAGGGACCGGGTGGAACAGGCGACGAGAACGGCCTTTCCGACAGTGGGCCGCAGTAAAGCCTGATCCTGTCACTCGGCGGCCTGCGCCGGAATCGCCCGCAGGGATCGCGGCCACCGGGTCGGCTGTACGGTCGGGCGGCATGCCGAAGTCGCCATGCGGCTTCTGACTGCGTGTCACTGATTCCCGTGAACCGGCCACCGATGCGAGCCTGATCTATTACAGGTTTAATGCTGTCATTTGTATTCAGAGCTCGAAACGCGAGGTGCGCACGAAGTTCTCCGAGTCCTTGGCCGGGAGAACGGACGGGCCCGTCCCCCGGTCCAGCCGTTGCAGTTGTCGAACCCGCCTCCTTGCTGCCCTGGAAAGGCCAGCGGCCCACGTCCGATGTCGAGGACGCCGAGCAGGAGGTCGAGTGCCGCTTCCGCGCCGTGCGACGAACGGTCCAGCCAGACGGTGGTGTACGAGCTTTCCCCTTCGAGCTCGCTCGCGGCGACGTATGTCCCCGACACGGAACACGGTCGCGTTCGCGTTTACGTAGCCGAGGTCCTCTCACGCCCGTATCCGCATCGGCACCTGCATCCGCATCGACCGCGCCGCTCGCAGCATCGCCGGTTCGGATACTTGGGGTCAAGAAGGGCCGACCCCTTGCCTGGCGGAAGCCGGCTGGTCCTGTCGGAGCGGGTTCCTCGGGGCGGCAATGGGTTTCAGCTTCTCCCCCCACGTCAGACTTGCCCGGATCCCGGGCCGGATTTTCCGCGGAAAATCCGGCCCACGAAGCAGGCCCACGAAGCAGGCCCACGAAGAGACCTCCCCCGACAGGCTCACCACCCGCACCGAAGGTCCCCTCACGGGTCTGCTCACCGGCCTGCTCGCGAGGACACCGGCCTCCGGCAGGTGAAGGACACTATCGCCGACTTCGTCACCAGGACGACTCGTCTGACCTTCCGGCACCCCTACGTACCTTGCGGGCTGCCGATCCGCAGGAGGTTGCCGCTGCGGTCGACCAGTGCGAACTCCCGCATCCGGTAGTGGGTGTCGACCACCGGTGTCAGCCGACTGCCGGTGGCCGGATCGGCGGGGATGCCCGTCCGGGCCCACTCGCGGTGCAGCGCGTCCGCGTCCCGGACCTGGAGGTAGCAGCTGCCGGCGGTGGCCAGTGGGTCCACCGCGGGGTCGTGGCGGAAGTGGAGTTCCACGGTGCCGCGGACGACGATCAGGTAGCCGTCCGGGCCGTCCCAGCGGCCGCGGGGCTCGAAGCCGAGGCGGCCGTAGAACCTCTGCGTCTCGTCCAGGTCCCGGCTCGGGAGGATCGGGACTGCGTGCTCATCCATGGCGTTCCGCCTCAAGGGGTGTCGTGCGGGTCTTGTCGGATCCGGCCACAACCTCCTGGTGCCCGGGCGGCGGATCCGATGCATGAACCCGGTCGGGAGATTTTCCGCGGAAAATCGGTGGGGTTCTGCTGGCTCGGTCGGATAGCAGCGGTCGGCCCCGGTGCGGTCATGGGGTTCGACGGCTGGGGATGCCGGAAGCCTCGGGGCCGTCTTCGGTGGGCCAGCGCCCTTCTATGTGCAGTTGGATGAGCGCGGCGTGGGACAGCGGGGTGGTGGGATCGGTCACGTCCCCGTTGGTGGTGTAGTCCAGGAGCACGAGGTCGTCCTTGGTCCTGAGCTGCTCGACCAGGTCGGCGAGCCGGTGCTCAAGGATCCACCGGTAGGCCGGCAGGTAGATCCGGCGCCGAGCGGTTTCGTAGGGCAGCAGCCGGTCGCCGTCCAGACCGGTCCGGTGGCCTCGGACGGGGCCGTACCGGCGGACCGTCCGCTTCAGGCCCTTCATCGTGGTGACTCCGAGCTTCGCAGGGTCGACGTCGAAGTCCTGGAAGACCTTGAGGGCCTGCCAGATCCCTTCCACCGACTGGCTGGTCACTCCGTCGGAGAAGGGGACCGGGATACCGCCGTGCGGGTAGAACGGGCTGAACCGCACCCACGGCTCCGGTGCCTTGGAGGTCACGTCGATGATCTCGGCACCGGGGAACGCCGCGGTCAGCAACGCCTTCGCGCGGCGACGGCTGGCAATACGGATCGACATCTGAGGCCCCCGGGTTGATGGCAACAACCACCGAGCATCCCAGATGCCACTGACAGTCCGGCCGCCGTGACAACCGGCGAGACTCGACGGCGAGAGCGGGTCCGCACCAGCCAGGGCCCGACTCCCCCACCCGGGTCGCCGTCAGGCTCGACCGGCCGGACGGCCGCAAGGACCGGGCCTCTGGTTCGACCTACGCGCCGACCCGGACTGGGCCGAGGCGGAGCTCCGCAACCCGAGCCACCTCCTCTGCCTGGCCTCCGTCTCCGTTACCGCGAAACTCCTCCTCCGGAAAGAACGGCGGTCACCTGGGTCAGGCCGGTGCTGGTCGGCGTCGACATCGACGACCGCGACCGCGGCTGCAACTGCGGCTACGACTACGACTACGACGAGAAGCGGCGATCGCACGGGCCACCACCGTACTGATCACCAAACAGCGTCCGCCGCGACACGGCCCTGACCGCCCGACCGGCCGGGCACCGGCACCGGCACCGGCACCGGCACCGGCACCGGCACCGGCACCAGCGCACCTCCTCCCCCGCCCCTGCGGGGTTCAGCCGGTCTGCAAGTCCTGAACTGGTACGAGGAGAACTCCCGTCTCCGGAGGGGGCGGTGAGCGCGCATGTACGAGGTTCCGGTCGCTCGGGTGGCGGTGCTCACCGCTCGCCGATGATCTCCAGGGCTCGTCCCATGACCTTCGCGCGGTCGAGGCGCGTGGTGTCGACGAGCCCCGCCTCGGTGCGGAGCCACCGGGCGTACGCGTCGGCGTAGACCGATACCCTCCCGCGGCGGAAGATCCGGACCTTCTCGCTGCGCCCTTCGTCGCCCGGGTACTCGACGCCGGTCTCGATGCGAGCGCTGATCACGTCGGGATCGGCGTGGGGCGAGAGGTGTACCAGCGGGATGGTGGCGGAGCGGATGCGGTCGTGGATCTCGGTCGCGTAGGCGTGGTTCAAGAGAGTCATGGGGACGACGACCGGCTGGCCTCGTTCTCCTCCCGGACGCGGATGACGAACTCGGCGACGAGGGAACGCCAGGCCGGAAAGTCCTGGAAGTCCTCGCGCCTGCCGGGGAAGGTCTCGCCCAGGACGGAGCCGGCCGTCTCCGGGTCGAACAGGACCGAGTCGGGCAGATGCCGGCGGAGAGCCGTGGCCAGGGCGGTCCTGCCGACCCCGAAGGGGCTGTTGATCCAGCAGACGGTCACGGGCAGTCTCGCTTTCGTCAGCGGTTGCCCGGCCCACGCCTCGAACGCGCCAGGGTTGCGGGGACGCGGGCCAGGGCTCCGACAGCACGATGGCGCACCGTGGTCGACACGCGGCTCCGCTGCCGAGCCGTCCAGCGGTCATCGTGAAGTCGCGAAATTTTCCGCGGAAAATCCGAGTCTGTAGAACGACGGACCCGAGGCATGCAGCTGGCTCCGGCCAGAAATTTTCCGCGGAAAACCGGTCGGCCGCAGGAACGGTCACCGCTGACGCCCACGTCGGAACCCGCAACCGCTACAAGCCCGGACGGTTGGCGAACGTGTACTCGTCCGCGACATTGAACACGCTCGCGCAGCGTGGGCATCCGGCGTCACCGAAGAGATGGGTGATCGCGCCCGCGAGCGTCTCCTGCCCGTCCCGGACAGCGGTCTCGTGTATCCATCGGCCGATCCCCGAGAGCTCCTCGGGGGGCACCGGCCGCAGGCTGCGCCGGTCGACGTCCCCCGGATTCCAGTCCCGGATCGCTGAGTAGCACCCGTAGTCGCCGATGGCGATCGTCACCTCGGCGCCACAGTGGGGGCAGGGGAGGTGGTAGAAGTCGTCGGTGAAATCGTCCAGGCCGGCACTCCAGTGGTAGTGCTCCCTGGCTGCCAGCAGATCGAGGAACGCCGCGAGGTAGTCATCCGGCCGCGATCGCAGGTACCGGTCCAGCAGCACCCGCAACTCAGCGACCGCCTCCGCGCAGTCCGCGAGCAGATCGTCACAGCCGGGGCTACCCTCTGCGCATCGGACATCGTCCCGGCCAGTGAGCGCGCCCGCGGGTTGCCCGACGCGAGTCGCACCAGCCGGGGAAGGGCGGCAAAACTCGCAGGGAAGACGAGGTCGCTCTCCAAGCACAGCCGGTATCCGAGTTCCGCCCACGCGCCGAGATCGTCCCCGCACTCGACCCGCTCCAGAAGCTCGGGAACGCGATCGACGTTCCCGTAGCTGTCGCGCATCCGGGTCCAGTCCACCTCACCGACAGGCGGTCCCCCAGGGGTGGCCGGGTGAATCCGATTCTGCGATCCGCTCGTGCCACTCCCCCACGTCAACCGGCGCGCTCCGTCGCCAGCAACCCTTCGGCAGCCCTGGCTGTGCTCGTTCTCCGTCACCGGGCGATCGTAGGAACCGGGTCGGACAGCTGGGGCCGTCATCCGATTTTCCGCGGAAAATTCGGAGGCTCTACGGAAGGAGCCGCCGAGACCGCGGGGGAGTGGTCAGTAGTACCACACGTCCCGTACCGCAGAGCCGGGCCGGTGATCCCGGATCAGGAGCGAGCCAGGACCGGGAGGCGCCGGGCGCAGTGGGCCGTGCAGGTTCAGGCTCTCGAACTCTGTGGGGAGGACGACGTCGGGTCCGATGTGCGCCGCGTCGAGGGCAAGGCTCACCCGCGTACCGCTGCCGGCCGGCGGCTGGAACTCCTGGATGCCGCGGAGCGGTCGGAGTCCCTCACAGTCCTGCCGGAATCCCCGTCCAGCGCACCACAGCTCGACGGTCACCGCAGCGGACAACGCTGCGACGGCGGACAGGGACCACCACTCGTTGCCGAGCAGGGACCCGGACGGCCCGAGGGCAGGCACGCCCGATGCTTCCCAACCGTGGGGCTGCTCCACCGACACGGTGAGGCTTCGGTCGCCCGTGATGTCGATGCGGGCCTGCAGGGTGTGCGCCGGGGTTACCGCGTTCGCCGCGGGGAGCAGGTCATCGCCCAGAACGGCGAGCACTTTCGCTCCCAGTTCCGGGTCACCGGGTCCGACCCCGAAGAAACATGTGCAGGCGTCTGCGGACCAAGGCGCCGGCCTCGGGCGCCTCTCTTACGATGTCGCCGTACGGATGCTCCGCCATAGGAGCACGATATCGGCGGCGTGGGGGAGCGGGCCGGCCAGCGAGCGATGTCAACCATGGGGCTGCGGCTCCCGAATTTTCCGCGGAAAATCGGTCAGCCGGCGGCTAGTCCGAGTTCTCCCAGACCAGTACGCCGGGGCCGTCAGGCGTGATGACCGGGATCCAGGCCTCGGCCGCCTCCGAGAGCCGGGACTCGTCGAGGATCAGCGACGGCGGGTAGAGATCGTCGCTGCGGCCGGAGCCGTACATCCCCAGGGCGTCGACGGCGGCCCGCAGCCGGTCGAGCACGTTGGTCGGCCACTCGCGGCCGCGCATGCCGTAGCCCTTCAGCTCGCCGACGAAGATGCTGTTCATGTCCTCGTCCAGGTCCATTCCGTAGAGCGGGACGAGGTAGCCCTCCTGCTCGTACTGGGCGCAGGCGTAGCCGCCGCACTGGTTCTGGTAGACGACGCCGGTGGGGGCCGCCACGATGACGAACATCCAGCCTCCGCCGCACCCGTCCGGGTCGAGGTAGACGTACCGCTTCGCCGTCGTCGCATCAGGGGGCTGGTCCGTCATCAGGTCGGTCTCCGCCATGGGTCAGGATGATCGGGGGCACGGGCATCGAACCGCAACGGAGTCCGTGGGACCACCGGACTTCGGGGAGCCCAGGTCTGCCGGATCAGGCTGCCGCCGGGCTCCGGGATTTTCCGCGGAAAATCCCAGGGACCGACGCCCCGACTCGTTGCCGCTTCTTGATCATTGCGACGGTGTTCCGATGCCCTCCTCGCCTCTCCCCGACCTGTGGCTGCGTGGCGTCGCCGCCAACCCTGCCGCTCCCTCCGAGGTCCTGCTGCGTCTTCTCACCCCGCAGGCGCGCGCCGCCTGGTTGGTCCCTCTGAGGGGAGAGGACGCTTCCCGCAGAGGTCGTCGAGGCGGTGCTCGTCCACCCCGAGAGGGCGGTCCGCCGTGCCTTCGCCCGTAACCGGCACTCCGCTCCCGCACAGCGCGGGCGGCTGGTCGGCGACCCCGAGTCGCTCGTCCGCGCCAACCTGGCCGCAGGCCCTCGTCCGCGGCTGGGAACGGCCGAGCCCCTCCCCGACCACGTCCTGGAGACGCTGCTGACCTCGCACAACCACGACTGGTCGAAGCAGCGGCTCACCGCCGACGAGATCAAGCAGGAGCTGGTGTCGTCCGGGCACGTCCCGCAGTCGTTCCGCCGCGGGATGCTCCAGCACCCGAACCCGGAGCTGCGGGCCCGGGCCACGCACCTGTGGCTGTGGCTCACCCCCACCCGCTCGGCCCGTTCCCCGGCCGACCCGGAGCGCCAACGACACGGCCTTCACTGCGACATCCACTCGCAGGTTCTCGTCCCGGGCCTTCCACCCGCGGGTCCGAACCCGCCCGCCCCGAGCTCGCTGATCAGTCGGTAGTGGTTGGCCACCAGCTGCCCCGGAACACCCTCGCCCGACATCCGCCCCCCAGCCGTCGCGATCGCCGGTGATCAGACTGGCACAGCCGGTCACGACGGCACCACCCCGGGCTTGTTGGGTTCGCCGGACGGCGCGGCGGCTCGTCGCGCGGGGCGTGGAGGTACCGGACGGCCGTGGAGCCGGGGGAGGGGACCCGGATAGGCTGGAACGGCACGTCAGAGGGCCGTGGACGGCCGGGGAGGGTCCTGGAGCATGGGGAAGAAGAGCGAGCTGGACGACCTGCGGGCGCGGCTGGAAACGCTGGAGGCGGAGGTCAGTCGGCTGCGCGGTGCGGCTGCGACGGCGGCGGCTAGGGCGACAAGTGCGACGGCTGGTACGACGGCAGTGACGGTCAAGGACCAGCCCGGGCAGCCCCAGTCGATGACCCGTATCGCCGATGCCCTCGGTGTGATGGTCTCCAGCCGGACCGGTGAACGACCCGAGAGGCGGCCCGAAGAGCGGCCCGAGAAGCGGGCGGAGAAGCGGGCGGAGAAGCGGGCGGAGAAGCGGGCGGAGGAACGAACCGAGGAGCGGACCCAGGTCCTGCGGGCGCGCACCGAGCCCTCGGAGCCCCGGAGCGTCCCCGCCCCCGCCCCCGCCCCCGAGCCCGAGCCCAGCGGCGGCCAGTTCCTGGAGAGTCTCCTGTCCGGCCGACCGGCGCTCCAGAAGTAGGCGCGCCCGCCGACGACGAACACCTGTGGGGACCACCGGAGAACTCCGGTGGTCCCCACAGTTCACAGTTGTCGGGCGCTCACGCCTTCGGAAGCGTTATCCCCAGTTCGAGCATGGCCGGCGAGGCCGGTCCGCCCTCCGAGCGCTCCGTCTTGTAGCCCTTGACGCCGGGGGCGACGGTGCGCGGGTCCACGGCCTCGGAGGGGGCGCCGGTGGTGTAGAGGCCTTCCGGGTCCTGGTCGCGGTCGTGGGGCAGCAGCCAGAAGACGCGGCGGCGGAAGGTGCCGGAGGCCCGGGAGGACTTGGCGTCGGGGCCGAGGATCGCGTAGCCGACCATGCGGCCGTCGCGGTGGTAGGCCGGGCGGCCGCGCCGGGTGGTGAGGCGGTCGAGCGACTGGCGCACGTAGTCGAGGTCGGTGGTGTCCTCAAGCCAGACGAGATCGGTTTCGTGGGCGAGCTCGGCCGGGTCGATCAGCGCGCTCACGCGTTCTGCTCCTCTGTGTCGTCGGTGATCAGGCCGATGCCCGGGTAGTACTTGCGGCTGTTGGACAGGACCATCTCCTTGGGAGAGGTCATACCCAGTGTCTCGCGGACTCGTGCGGCGAACGCACGGCCGGATACGGGATTGGCTCCCTCGAAGCCGCACCAACGGGTGTAGGCGCCGAACAGCTGGGACTGTTCGGCGCGCATGCCCTCCCCGGTGACGCAGGCCTCCTTGAGGAAGCGGCCGACATGGTCCTCGGTCTCGGCGTACGCCGTGGTGGCGGTCTGGACGGCCTGGGGCCCGGCCAGGTCCTTCTCACCGGCGAAGTAGCGGCGGGCGCCGTCGATGAGCCAGGCGAGGATGCCGGGGCCCTCCTCGGCGACGAGGACGTGGGCCAGGTTGTCGATCTTGCGTTCCTCGGGGACGACCCGTTCGAACGGGATCAGGCGCATGCGGCGCCAGAAGGCGAAGCCGCCGGTGCCGACCTCGGGGCGGTGGTTGCCGAGCAGCCAGAGCTTGTGGGTGGGCTCGAAGGAGAAGAAGTCCTGGCGCATCCGGCGGGCCTTGATCTTGTCGCCGCCGGTGAGGAGCTTGACCCGGGCCTCGTCGAAGCGGTCGCCGGGCTTGAGCTCGGAGCAGACGATGATGCGCCGGCCGTGGAGCTCGGCGAGGTCGGTGGGGTGGCCGTCGAAGGTCTTGGCCATCAGGAAGCCGGGCGGGGCCGCGTCCGCGTAGTCGCCGAGCAGCTGGATCATGACGTCCAGGAGGACGGACTTGCCGTTCTTGCCCTGACCGTAGAGGAAGGGCATGACCTGGGCGCCGACGTCGCCGCTGATGGAGTAGCCGAGCAGCAGGTGGAGGAAGTCGCGGGTCTGGCGGCCTTCCTTGTCGTCGCCGAAGGTGTCGGTGAGGAAGCGGTCCCAGCGCGGGGTGGGCATCCGGGCGGGGGCGAGCGTGGTGGAGCGCGAGTGGTGGTGGACCTTGGGGTCCGGCGGGACGATGGCACCGGTGCGCAGGTCAACGACGCCGCCGGGGGTGCACAGCGCGTAGGCGTCGGCGTCCAGCAGGGCTGCGTTGAGGACCATGCCGGGGGCCGACTTGGCCTGGGCGAGCATGGCGTTCATGCCCGAGGTGGACAGGGCACGGCGACGGTGCCTGCGCAGGTCGGTGTTGGTGTAGAGGCCGCGGGCGTCGTGGGTGGCGATGCTCTCGGCCATCTCACCGGCGGCCCACAGGACGGTGTCGTCCTCGTCGAGCTGCCAGCGGTGCGTGGCCCAGCGGTACCAGCCGATGCCGGGGACGTGGCGGTAGTCGCGTCCGTAGAGGTGGACGAAGAGCTTGGCGTTGCCGCGGTCGGACAGGGAGTCGGGCAGCAGGCCGTGCTGGCTCGCCTGCGGGCCGGCGTGGGGACGTGCCTGGGCGGGGGCCCGGGCGGTCTGCGGTTCCTGGGAGTCCTGGAACGGCTGGACGGGCGCCTGCGCAAACGCGCCGGGGCCGGAGGCAAAGGCAGGGCCGGGGCCGGGGCTGGCGGGGGCGTCGAGGAGGCTCTCCTGGACGGCGGTACCGTGCCAGGGCGCCTGTGCGGGCCCTGGCACGGGCGGGTACTCCAGGATCTGCTGGGCAGCGGCCACGGGATCGAAGACCGTCCTCTTGCGGGGGCTGTCGCTCATCCTCGCGCCCTCCCGATGTGCAGGGGCTGCCGGGCTCCGGCGGCGAGGCCGGAGCGGATGACGGCGGAGCTCTGCCGGTCCTGGGAGGGACGGGCGGTGCGGGCGGCGTCGGTCAGCAGCTGCTCGGCGGCGGCGTGGGTGAGGTGTCCGGCGGAGACGAGGCCGCCGACGGTGTAGGCGGCGCGGTTGAGCTTGCCGGTGAACCCGGCTCCCTCGGGGGTGGTGGCGCAGTCGGTGACGTCCTGGAGGACGGTGTCGAGGACCTTCTCGGCGCCGCGCCGCCCGCCGCCCGCCGCGACCACGGCCTGCCGGGCCCGGTCGGGGACGGCCGGCAGCGGGCTGCGGGGCGGCTGGGGCCGGTCCTTGAGGTGGCCGGTGCGGACGAGTTCCTCCGCGAGCCACTGGGGGAGCGGGGCCGGGACCGTGGCACCGGGCAGGGGCGTGTAGGTACCGCTGGTGGTGACGGTGCTGGGCGCGACGATATAGCCGCCGTGGGCGCGGACGTCGACCTGCCAGGCGAGGGCCCGGCCGGTGGAGGAGCCGGTGGAACAGGTGAAGCGGTGGTGGGCATCGTCGCGGTACCAGATGTGCAGGCCGCCGGAGGGGGTGCGCACACGCAGGGTCCCGGCGTCCGCGCAGGGGTCGGGCGCCTTGCGCAGGGCCGCCAGCAGGGCGAGCGTGTGGTACCCGTTCTCCAGACCGTCGAGGTCGACCCGGTCGTGGATCGGGATCCCGGGCAGGATCCGGTCCCGGGCGGGGACGTCGGCGGGGTGGCTGTCGACGTCGATGACCACCAGGCCGGCCGGTCCGCAGGCGACGCCGGTACCGAAGCCGGGGTTGACCCGCCACCAGGCGCTGATCACGTCCTGGTCGGTGGTGGCGGCATGGAAGCCGTGGCACCAGCGACCGAAACGGGGGCACGGGCACTCGGCGGGGGAGTGCGGGGACTCCTGGCAGGGCTGGCAGTTCGCCGGCGGGGTCTTTCGCCCGGGAGTCAGCGGGTGGACGGGCCACCCCTGGGCGGCACACCAGCGCGCGACGGCCAGCGCGTCGGGCTGACGCTCCGTTCGGTCGCTCCCCACGGCCTTCGGCGCCGTCACGCTGGTCCCTTCCCCTTGGTTCGGTAGCTGCTGCAGCTCTCACTCAGCTTCTTCGGTAGCTGGGTAGCTGCCCGGATTTGGGTCGCTCGTTCAGTCGCTGACGGCAAAAAGCCAGGTCAGAGCACTGGAGAGTGCCGGATCAGCGACTGAAGCGACCGAAGTCCAGAAGATAGCTCACACAGACTAGCCGAGCGAGCACATACGGTCTCGGACTACCGGTACTTGCGGGGAAACTGAGCGACCGAACCCCGCGGCAGCGACCGAGTCGCTTCGGTCGCTGTTTTCGGTCCACCGGCGTTTTCGCAGGTCGGAGCCGATTTTCCCAGCAAACAGCGACTGAAGCGACTGAAGCCCGGGTCTATAACGCGCACACGCACACGGGAATGTCTTCATATACCCGACCTTGAGTCGCTTGGGTCGCTGATGACGGGGGTGTACAGGTTCTGACCTGGGGTTTTGTCCAGCGACTGAAGCTCAGCGACCGAAAGCGACTGAGTCTCTGGGGGCCTGACCCCCCGGCGTGTCGCGCGTGCCGGGCCCGTTTGCAAGCAGTCGGCTCGGTCGCTTGGGTCGCTTGGGTCGCTTGGGTAGCTTCGGTAGCTTCGGTAGCTCGGGGTGTCGCCCAAGGAGGACGACCCCGGCTCCTCCCCGCAGGAGTTCTTCCGGCCTTGGGTCGCTTCAGTCGCTCGGGTCGCTCGGTCGCTGCCCGTCGGACCTGGAGCCCCACGGGCCGACGGCCGAGCTGCTGAGCCGTGAGACCAGCTACCGAAGCGACCCAAGCGACTCTGGCCCGGACATGGGATCACCTCCGCCGCACGCGGGCGCTCCCAGGTGTTGTCAGCTGTGTTGTCCAGGGTGCTCAGAGCAGTGCCTCTCCTCCTGCTGACCGCCGTACAGCATGGGGGTCGCCGTCCCACCGTGCGCCGACGAGCCGTCCTACCAGTCGACCGTCCCGTCGTCCGGGAGCATTCGCCGGTGGACCGGCCCGACCCCGCGGCGAGGCCCGGCCGGCCAGGCGTCGATGACGCTCCAGGACTCGCTCCGGGGCGAACACCGGGCTGGTGCCTATGCGGGGAAGATCGATCACGGGCCACAGCCTCCCAGAGCGCTGTGACACGACGGCGGCCGGGCGCCAGCGCGGTGTACGGCCGCCGGGCCGTCAGACGGCGCTCCCGTCCCGGAGGGCGGCGTGGATCCGCCCTCCGGTCCCGTTTCAAAACTCGCGTGCCGACACCGGAGCTGTGGCGCACGATGGCCCCGGGCCACCGATGCGGATTCCGGTACAGCCAGCCCGCCGAACGGGCCGGATTCCGCCGCGCTTGGTAGCGCCTGCTACTCACCGCTACGCTCGCGCACATGACGCAGCTGACCGCGCGACCGGAGAACGCCGCGCAGGCCCGGGAGCCGGTCTCCGAGCCAGGATCCCGCCCGCACCCGGGCCCGGGCCCGGCCCAGGCCCAGGCCTCAGCCTGCGACGCCGTGGACGCCACCGTGGACGCCGCGTGATCCTGCGGATCGACCGGGCCTGGCTGCTCGACATCGCCCACCAGTTCGTCCCCGGCGACCCGGACGTCACCGACTACGGCACCCTCGCCGCCGCCGTCGCCCGGCACGCCGACGAGGTCATGGGCGTCCCCGTCTACGAGGCCGTGAACCAGCGTGCGGCCGCACTGATGCACCAGCTGATCCGCGTCCCCGCCCTGGAGTCCGCCAACGAGCACTTCGCCGCCGTCGTCGCCGCCTCCTACCTCAGCGCCTCCGGCGTCATCGTCACCGCCGAACCCGAACAGGCCGTCGACCTCGCCATCCGCATCCGCGCGGGCCACGCCGACGTCAGAGAGGCCGCGGCCGTCATCCGCACCTGGTACCGCTGACGGCAGTCCGAGCGCCCCTGGAGCCCCGACTGCCGAACGGGGGGACTTCGCAACGGCTGTCACCAGCCGGGGTAGCGGTCCCACCAGTGCGGGTCGCGGGCCGGTAGGTACTCGCCGCCGCCGGGCGAGTCGACGTACTCCTGGAGCAGGTCGCGGGCCAAGGTGTCGAGAACCCAGGCGAGTTCGAGCCGGCTCAGCAACTCGACCGGCAGTGCGTCGACGCCGTGCGCGGCGCCGAGCAGCGCTCCGGCGGTGGCGGCCACCGAGGCGCCGTCCGGTGCGCCGGCCGCGAACCGCAGGGCCTCGCCCACGGTCTCGGAGCCGGGGAAGCGGGAGACCACGAGGAGGGCGCCGAGCAATGCCGAGGAGGCGGTCGCGTCCGGTGCGATCCGGGCGAGCTGCCCGTGGTCCGGTACGGCGTGAGGCGCCTTCAGCAGGTCGAGAACCGTGTCGGGGCTCGCCGAGTGCGGCATGGTCAGGGAACGGACCACCGTGTCGATCGGGTGCTCGTCGCCCGCGGGGGAGGCCGTCCACGTCCGGAAGGGATCGTCCTGCGCGAGGCAGTGGGCCACGAGCCCGGCCGCGCCGAGAGCCGCGTCCTGTGCCTCCGGGGCGCCGTGGGTGAGCGCGGCGGTCCCGCGGATCGCCGTGGCGCAGGACGCGGGACCGAAGAGGAGGTGCAGCAGCCCGAGGGCCAGGCCACGGGTGAGCGCGTGGGCCCCTCGGCTTCCGTTGACCGGCTTCGTCGGGGTGCCCTGCGTCAGTCCGGTCAGGGCCGTGACGGTGGCCGGCGCCGAGCCGCGGCGCTCGCGGAGGGCGGGCACCTGCGCGAGCCAGCCGGTCGGCCACGGGTCGTTGGTGCCGTGCGTCCAGCGCTCGGAGATCCGTTCCGGCTCGATGCCCTGCAGAAAGGCCCAGCGGCAGTACGCGTGCCAGATCACGGACGGCGCGTGGCAGATGCCCTTGTGGTTCATCCGCACCGAGGCACGGATCGCTCCCTCGATGGTGAAAGCGGCCAGCTGGGTGCTGACACCGATCCGCAGCGGCCCCTCGGCCGGCCACCGACCCCGCACCACCCCCGCCGCGTCCCCCAGCGCCGACCCGAGCACCAGCCCCCGTACGCGCGCCTCGCTCACGGCTTCTCTCCGCACCAGTCCCCCGCCCCTTCCCTCCCGCGCCACCGACTTCGCTGTGACATCCCACCACAGTCGCGGAACCGGGTGGCCGGCAGCGGCCGGCGCCATCGGGCGGAGCGCAGGGGGCGTAGCACCGCTGGATCGGCGATGTCCAGGGTGGTCGCGTCCACTCGCTGCGGTGGGCCATCCTGGTGCCCCCGGCCGGTTTCGCCGGCGAGCTGTCGTTCGTCCCTGCGCGGTGTGAGGTGTCCCCATCGGAAAGAAGAGCGGATCGGCCCTGGCCGTACGGTTGCGCGGTCTCGACGCGCCCGCGCTGGAGCGGGTCCTGGCGGCGCGCCCGGATGCCGTGGCGGCTCCGGAGCCGCGGTCGGTGGGTGAACTGGCGGACCGTCTTCAGCGCCCGGCGTCGGTGGCGTTGGCGCTGCCCCGGCTGACGCTGCCGTGCCTGCAGGTGGCGGAGGCCCTCGCCGCCCTGGCGTCCCGGTCCCGGGACGACCTGGCGGGCCTGCTGGACGCGAGGGACGGGGAACGGGCCCGCGCACTGGCCGCCGTGCTGGAGGAACTGGCCGAGCGTGCGCTGGTGTGGCCCGACGGCGAGGGCCTGCTGCACATGGCGGGGCCGCTGCGGTCGGCCTGGGGCTCGCCCCTGGGGCTGGAACCGGCACTGGCCCAGCTCGCGGCGCACACCACCTCGGACGAACTGGCGCGCGTGCTGGCGAAGCTCGGCGTCAAGCCGGCCGCTGCCAACAAGCAGCAGCGGCTGGCCGCGCTGGTCGACCACCACGGCGATCCGGACCGGGTCGCCGCGCTGGTGGCCAAGGCGCCCGCGGCCACCCGGGAACTGCTCCTGAGGCAGGCGCACGAGGCTCCGGAGCGATCGGACTTCCTCATGTTCGGGGCCCCGCCGTACGCCTCCGAGCCCGCCGGCCGCTGGGCGCTGGAGCGCGGGCTGCTGATCCAGGACCGCCAGCGGTACGGGCCCGCCCGCATGCCGGCGGAGGTGGCACTCGCCCTGCGCGGCCCCGACTGGCACGCGCCGTTCACGCCCGCCCCGCCCGGGGTGCGGTCGGTGCCCGCCGCCGCCCCGGAGGTCGAGCGGGAGGCCGCGGCCGCCGCGATGGCCTTCGACGCCCACGCCACCTCCGTCCTCGGGGTCTGCGCCGCTGCTGCGCCGACCCGGCTCAAGTCGGGCGGGATCGGCGCCCGCGAGTTGTCGCGGATCGGCAGGGCGGCGCAGTGCGAGGAGACGCCGGTGCGCCTTGTCCTGGAGGCGGCGAGCGCGGCCGGGCTGCTGGCCCGGGACGGCGACCGCATCGCGGCGACCGCCGCCTACGACACCTGGGCCGCACAGGAACCGGGCGACCGGGTCGCCGTGCTGCTCCGGGCATGGTGGGAACTCCCGCTGACCCCGGGCGCCGGCCGCGACGAGGCCGGGAAGGCCCTGCCGGCGCGCTCGCCGGGACTCCGCCGTGCGGAGGTTGCGTCCAGGCCCGGCACGGGCTGCTCGCGGCCGCGGCACGGCTTCCGGCCGGCGAGGGCGCGGCGGACCCGGCCGACCTGGGCGCGCTGCTCGGGTGGCTCCGCCCGCTCGCCGACGAACTCCCGCAGGACAGTACGCCGTTCGCCACCCTGATCCGGGAGGCGGAACTGCTCGGCGTGCTCGCCCTCGGAGCCCTCTCGCCGATCGGTGCCGCACTGAGCGCCCAGGACGCCGAGGACGCCCAGGACGCCGAGGCACTGGTCGACGCCTGCCGACGGCTGCTGCCCGCCGCCACCGGGACCGCCCGCTTCGGCAGCGACCTCACGGCCGTGGTCTCCGGCACACCGTCAGCCGCCCTCGCCGCCCTGCTGGACTCCGTCGCGGACCGGGAGAGCGCCGGTGCGGCGTCCGTCTGGCGTTTCAGCCCTGGAAGCGTGCGCCGCGCCCTCGACGCGGGCCTCACCCCCGACACCCTCACGGCCGACCTGGCAGCCGTCGCCCTCGCTGCCGTCCCGGCCGTCGTCCCCGACGTCGAACGGCTTCCCGGTCGGCTTCCCGGTCGGCTTTCCGGACCGCATCCCGAACCGCTTCCCCAGCCCCTGTCCTACCTGATCCACGACACCGCGCGCCGCCACGGCCAGGTGCGCGTCGCCTCCGCCGCCTGCGTGATCCACGGCCAGGAGCCCGCGCTCCTCGCCGAACTGGTCGCCCACCGCAAGCTCGCCCCGCTAGGCCTGCGGCAGCTGGCTCCGACGGTGCTGATCAGCCCGACCCCGCCGGGCAAGACGCTCGCGGCCCTGCGTGCCGCGGGCTACGCCCCCGTCGCCGAGCAGCCCGACGGGACCGTGCGGATCGAACGGGCCCATCACCACCGTGCGGCGAACCCGGTCCCGTCCCCGCGCCCGCCCGGCGCCGGTTCCCGCACGCGGCGGACGGACGCGGGGCGGACGGACGCGCGGCAGACGAATGCGCGGCGGACGAGTGCGTCCGCCGCGAACGCGGGAACGCCCGTCGACCTGCGCGCCCTCGTCGCCCGGCTCCGAAACGCCCCGCAGGACATCGCGGAGCCCGACCCGCACGACGGCCGCCCGTACGACGGCGACACCGAGGAGATCATCGCCGGGTACGCGCGCAACCTGACCTTCGCCGACGTCCGCCAGCTGGCCCACGCCGTCGACGAACGGCGGGCCGTCACCATCGAGTACGTCGCCACCTCGGGCAACGCGACCGTCCGCACCCTCAGCCGGCTCGAACTGGACGCCCCCTACCTGAACGCCTGGTGCCACCTGCGCGATGACGCCCGGGTGTTCACCCTCTCCCGCATCCACGGTGTGATGCCCGCGTAGCCGCCGTCGGACGAGCTGCCACCGGCGGGTGGCGGGTCCTGTGGGCCGTCCGCAGCAATGTGGCCCGCGCCCGCTTGCGCCTGCCGCCCCGGTGCCCGGACCAGGCCGAACAATCGGCCTGGTCCGGACAGAGGGACGACGAGTCCGAGTGGCAGTGAGGGGAAGAAACCGATGCACGGAGCCGAACGCCCGAGTCGTCGAGCGCTGCTCGTCGGCGGGCTGGCGAGCGCCGCGGCCGCGCTCGCGGCGTGTACGACGACGAGGGCGGACTCGCCCGCCTCTTCCGGGTCACCCGCCTCGCCCACGGGCGGCAGTGCTTCGGCGGAAGCCCGGCCGACCACGCCCGCCGCGGCGTTCGCGAGGCTGATGGACGGCAACAAGCGCTGGGTCAGCGGCGACCTCCGGCACCCCGACCGGGACCCGAACCGGCGTCAGCTGGTGGCCCAGGAGCAGGAGCCCTTCGGGTCGATCCTGTCGTGCATCGACTCCCGGGTGCCGCCCGAGCTGCTCTTCGACACCGGCCTCGGCGACCTGTACGTGATGCGCACGGGCGGCGAGGCGGTCGGCCCGGTGGTCACCGGCTCCGTCGAGTACGGGCCCATGACGAGCGGCACCCCCCTCATCGTGGTCCTCGGGCACCAGCGCTGCGGCGCGGTCAAGGCGTCGTACGAGTCCATGCGGGACGGCAAACCGCTGCCCGGCAACCTGGAGGCGATCGCCAAGGCCCTGCGGCCGGCGTACGACCAGGCGGTCCGGGAGGGCGGCGCCGACCCGGTCGAGACCATGTCCCGCGCCCAGGTCACGCTCACCGCGGCCGACCTGCGCTCCAACCAGGACCTGGCCCCGCTCGTGGCCAAGGGCACCCTGGCCGTCGTCGGCGCCTACTACTCGCTGGACACCGGCGTGGTCGAAGTCCTGTCCGGGGCGCCCTGACCCGGTCGTGGAGGGGACCGCACGCCGATGCCCCCGGCCCTGCGGGCGGCCGTGCGCCGACCTGGTCAGCGGCGGTAGGCGGCGGTCGCGGTCCTGACGAAGGACCGGACCAACGGGTTGGTGTCGCCCTCCCTCCACACCGCCACCACCCGGCTCGGCGGCATGTCGACCAGCGGCACCACGGCGAGCTCGGCGGGCAGGTCGTGCCCGAGCGGGGCCAGGCCGACCGTGCCGTTCCACAGCACGGTCTGCAGGCATTCCTGGACGGCGCGCACCACCGGGCCCTCGCGCGGCCTGCCGCCGTTCCAGTACGACTGCCAGACCGGGTCGGTGCCCCGCGGGAACTGGAACCAGCGCCGGTCCGCCAGCTCGGCCAGACGCAGCCCGTCGCGGCGGGCCAGCGGGTCGTCGGCGCGCAGGACGACGCCGACCGGGTCGGCCCGCAGCGCACGCACCGTCAGGGCGGTCCCGTCGAAGGGCGCCCGGGTCAGCGCGACGTCGACCAGTCCGGCGCGCAGCCCGCAGGTCGGGTCGGTCAGGTCGGTGTCGCGGACGCGGATGTCGATGCCGGGGTGGCTCCGGCGGAAGGCGGCGGCCAGCCTGGCCACGCCCGGGTCGGTGCCGTCGCCCAGGATGCCGACGGTGATGGTCGCGACGCCGGCCGCCGCGCTCACGCGCACCCGGACGCGGTCGGCGTGGTCGAGGAGGGCCCGTGCCTCGTCGAGCAGCACCGAGCCCACCGCGGTGAGCGTGACCCCGGTGGGCGAGCGGGTGAACAGCAGGGCCCCGACCTCGGCCTCCAGCCGCTTGATCGCCCGGCTCAGCGGCGGCTGGCTGATGTGCAGCCGGGTGGCGGCCCGGCCGAAGTGGAGTTCCTCGGCGACGGCCACGAAGTAGCGCAAGGTGCGTAGCTCCACGCTGCAACGATACCGAGGAGGTATCGGGTCCGCGGGACGGGTCTTGGACACCGGCAAGCCCGCGGCCGTGGACTCGTGAGCATGACCGAAGACACGAAGAGCAGCGAGCCCCGGACCGACCCCGCCGTCTCGGTGGTGGGCCCCGGCGAGGGCGAGACGATCGTCCTGGGCACCACGCGCATGCGGGTCCTGGAGGACGGCAGCCACACCGGGCACCGTCTCGCGATCGCCGAGTCCGTCCTCGCCCCGCACACCCAGGGACCGCCGCAGCACCGCCACGCCCGGCACGACGAGGGCTTCTACATCCTCTCCGGCACGGTGCGCTTCACCGTCGGGGAGCAGGACCACGACGCCCCTGAGGGCACGCTGGTGGTGGTTCCGCCCGGCACCCCGCACACCTTCGCCAACCCGACCGACGAACCCGCCGTGATGCTCAGCACCTTCACCCCCGACCTGTACGTGCAGTACTTCCGGGACCTCCAGGAGGCGCTCGCCGGCGGCCGGCCGCTGACGCCCGGGGCCAACCTCGACGCAATGAGCCGCTACGCGACCGGGCCCGCCACCGGGCCCGCCACCGGGCCCGCCACCGAGCCCGCCACCGAGCCCGCGACCGACCTCGCCTGAAGCCGACGGCGCAGCGGCGGCCCGGCCCGGGCGGAGCCGCCGTCGTGGGCCGGGTCTTCACCAGAACCCATGAACGGGAACCATGAACGTCTTCTACTGGATCGTCGCGGGACTGCTCGCGCTCTTCTACCTCTACGCGGGCACGCTGAAGCTGATCCGCAGCCGCGACCGGCTCCGGCCGATGATGGCCTGGGTCGACCGCGTACCCCTGCCCGCCGTCAGGGCGCTGGGCACGGTCGAGGTACTCGGCGCGACCGGCCTGGTCCTGCCGTCGCTGACCGGCATCGCCGTCCCGCTGGCGCCGGCTGCGGCCATCGGCCTCGTACTCCTGCAGGCCGGCGCGATCGCCGTCCACCTGACCGGCGAAGACCGACGGATCGCCCTCAACGCCGGGCTCGTCGTCACCGCGGCCGTGACCGTCTGGCTGGCGACCGGGCTGTGACCTCACGCGCCTTCCACGCCCACTTGCCGCCCTGACGCGCGATCACCGAACCGGTGGGCCGCTCACGTCCCGCGGTCAACCGGCCGCCCGCGTCGTCGGAGTACGGACCGCACTTCCGGATCGGACCGTGGTCGGACGGCCGGCCCTGGCCGGCCCGGTCCGTCGGTCGGCCGGCGGCCGCTCATCAGCGCTCGGCTCCTCGCCGGACCCGCCTCCGTGGGCTCCGGGTGGTGGCCGGGAGCCCGGTACCGGCCGTCGGGGCGCCGGGTTCCGGACAACCCGGTGCCGCGGCCCGGCGGCGGGGCGCCGGGGGCTTCTACGCTCGCACGGACACCGGGTCGTGAGGGGGAATGCCGTGGCTCGCAGGCCTGTTCGGCGGCGTCGGTCGCGCAGTGCCGCCCGTTGGGTGCGGCAGACCAGGGACAACATGCTGCTGGTGGGGATCGCCGCGGTGGTCGGGTTCGCGGTGGTGTCGGTGGTGGTGCACTGGCTGGTTCATCACCTCGTGCTGGTGGCCGGGTTGCTGGTGGTGGGCGCGGGAGCGGGCGTGGCCGTGCTGCGTTCGCGGGTGCGGACGCGGCGGCGGGAACTGGACGTACGGGCGGCGCAGTTGCGGCACATCGGGCCGTTCCTGACGATGAGCCCGAAGGCCTTCGAGCACGCGTTGGCGGACCTGTGCCGGCGCGACGGCTGTACGAAGGTGTCGGTCGTCGGCGGAGCGGGGGATCTGGCGGCGGACGTGCTGGCCACCACACCCACCGGGCAGCGGATCCTGATCCAGGCCAAGCGGTACGGGCCGCGGACCTTCGTCGGTTCGCAGGACGTCCAGAGGGTCAACGGCACCTACCGCGACGTGCACCGCTGCGACCTGGCCGCCGTGGTGACCACCAGCTCGTTCACGAAGGCCGCGGCCGCGTTCTGCGCGCAGGTCGGCATCAGGGCCGTCGACCGGCGGGCGCTCGCCCTGTGGGCGGAGGGAACGGGCGGGCCGCCCTGGGTCTGAACCCGGGCCGAACAGGTCCGGACACCGGTGACCTGCAGTAACAAGTTGCCCCGGCGGCGCCCCGCCCACGCCGCCACCCCCGGCCGCCCCACGGTTCGCCGAGTGCGCCGGCTGTCACGATCCCGTTCCCCGTCCCGGGGTCCGCGGCTCCTACGCGGGCCTCGGCACGCGCACCCTCGCTGTCGGCGGAGGCGAGCCGTTCACCCGCAGCGGCGCGGCCCGCGCCGGAGCGGCGCCGCGGGCGGTCTTGGTCAGCCGCGTCGGGCCTGGGGAGAATGGCCCCGATCGAGTGAGGGAACGCCACGGTGAACAGGTTCACCCGCCGGCGGCCTCACACCCCGGCTGGACGCTCATCCGGCAGCGCACCAGCTCCCGGTAGGACCCGGGCAGGGCCTCGATGCCCTGGTGGATCTGGGCTTGCCGGGCGGCCTCGTGGACCAGCACGCAGTCCGCGTCGGTCACACCGAAGGCGATGTTGTCCTCGATCGACCGGTTGCCGAGGACGACGTCCTGGGGCATGTAGGCGACCCGGCGCTAGGACGTCTCTGACAAATGATCACGTGGCTGGCGCGCGGAGCCACGCTGTCCGCAGCCTGAAGGCCCGGCAGGTTGCTCGCGGAGGCAGGGCCGGCTGCCTCCCCAGGTCTTGGGAATCGGGTGTCGGTTGCTGGCAGGATGGCCGGATGGACGACGACACCGCCCCCACCCGGGGTGACGAGATCAACCTCCGCGCGGCCTGTCCGCCGGCGGTGAGCGAGGCGCTCGTACGGCTCGCCGCGGCGGCTCGCCACGACACCGCGGAATTCGAGCAGGCACTGTTTGCCCTGGCTCGTCTGTCCGCGGCGGTGCCTGTTGAGGCCCTAGAACTATTCGTCGCGGCTACCGCGGCACAGGATGCGATGTTGCGGCGCGCAGGGATCGAGGGCCTCGGCATCTTCGGCCCCGACGCTGTGGCGCACGCGCCGATCATCACCGCCGCGCTCTCCGACCCGGATCCCGAGGTGCGGGCGGCAGCGCATGTGTCTCTCAAATCTGTACTCAGGCGGAACGAGCCCGACGAGAAGCTCCGTGCTGCCGTTTGCCGGGCAGTCGAGCAGGCCGAGCAACGGCAGCCGGGAGTCGCTAAATGATCAGCGGGGTGGGCGCCAGGCCGAGACGATAGTTCCGTCCGCGGGATCGGTGGACCCGGGCAGCACCGGGCGGTGGCCACCCGGCATGACGAGCTCGCCGTCCGGTTCGAGGCGGCAGTTCCTGGTGCTGCGGCCGGGACGCCGCGGTGTCGTACGTCCGGGGTAGCTTCGATGCCGACACCGAACGAACCGGGGGACCGACCGCATGACCGACCGCATGACCGACCAGATCACCACGCCCGTCATCACGACCGCCGGGACCGCTTCCGCGACTGCCACCGCGGCCCGACTGCACCGGCTGGCCGAGGCCTCCGGCGGACTGGTGGTCGTGGACCCGGGCATCGACGACGCCCGGATGGACACCTGGCCCGTCCCCGTGCCCGAGGAGGTCCGGGCCCTGCTGCGCTCGGTCGGCGGGGTGCGCGTCACCGTCAGCCGCTCCGCCGTCAACGGCCACGAGTCCCACGAACACGTCGACCTCGACCACTGCTACAACCGCGGCCGGTACGGCAGCGCCGACGTCAGCTGGTACCAGGAACACGCCGGTGGGGTGGGCACCCACTGGTTCGTCCACACCGACCACGGGGATGGCCACACCTACGTGGACGTCGACCCGCGAACCGGGGCATGGGGGCCGGTGTTCCAGTTCTGGGACGCCACCGACACCGACCGGGTGGCGCCCTCCCTGACCGTGTGGCTCGACCACCTGGCCGACTGCCTGGAGCAGGCCCTCGCCGTCGCCGGCACCGGGGCCCCTGGCACCGCGGCCGATGTCGGGGCCTTCGGCCGGCGGTTCGGGGAGCTGTGGCCCGACGGCGAGCGGCACACGACGAGCGTCGAGGACGTCACCGCGGCCCGGCTCCGCACGAGCGGGGACGACGTGCTGCGCGCGGCCGCAGAGGGCCTGCCCGACGACGCCAGGCTGGCCGACCTGCGGTCCGTCACCGGCCGCGCCGCCGTCGACTTCTGGGCGATCGGCGCGACCTGCCGCTACGCCCGCCGGGCCGGCGGGGGAGTGCTGGTGGCCGTCCCCTGGGACGGCGAGTAGGCCGGGCCGCCCCGGGGCGGCCGCCGGTGCCGACATCGGCCTTGTCGAGCAGAACGGTCCCGTCCTCCTCGACGAGCCGCACCGCCTGGCCGACGGAGCGCGCCCAGGGCGGATGCTCGACATCCACGACTACGACGGCAACACGCCCGCCCTGGCCGCTTTACCGGGGCCCCTCGACATCGGTCGTCCATGGACCCGGGGAAGCGCTCCGCCGGCGGGCCGCCGGGACCAGTCCCACGGGCCTCCTCGCGCCGCGGCGGAGGTGAGGCGTCGTTGACGGCGTGGAGGCCGGACGACCGGGCCGTGGCCAGTGCCTGTTGCGGGTACCCCGGCACACAGACCCCGTTGGCGGGCAACTGCCGGGGCTGATAGGCCTCCCGGGCGCCTGGCGGGACCCCGACTTCGAGGTCAAGGCCGCCGACCTCGTCACCGCCTGGCGCACGGCCACGGCAACTACCGCGAACTAGGGCGGCTCCAGCGGGTGCCGCGCAGCAGGGGCAACTGCGGCTCTGCTGGCCGAGTTCGGTGAGGCGAGGGAGATAGTGCGGACGACGCTGATCGCCACCGGGTCCCGGACGACGTACTCGCGGCCGGTGGACCAGTGGTCGTTCCGCGATCTCGGGCAGGGGCCCGGTCCGTGTCCACAGGCGCTTCACTCCGGCGCGGCGGGCTGATGACCCGTCCGGGCAGCGTATCCGTGCCAGGCCCTGTGTCGCGTCCCTCCACCCGGTTGGAGGACGCGACATCGATCGATGACAGGGCTGCTCTGAAACACGTTTAGTGTGGTTATTTGTCTTCGGGGCCATGGGCTGCGACGCTGTCAGTCATGAAGATCACGATCACGGTTGAGGACCCGAGCCCCGAGGCCCTTGAGAAGCTGCTCGCCCTCGCCACCCTGCCGACCGCCGTCGTGACCACGGTGCCCGACGACCGCTGGACACCGGAGCGGGCTCGCTCGTACTACGACCGGCTCCCGCCCCGCGCCCAGCAGATCCTGCTCCAGGTCGTCCAGGGTCGAGGCGAGTGTTCCGCGGAGGAGTTGAAGGCGAACGGCCGGAACCTGCGGGGATCCACCGGCGCCTTCCGGCGCGTGCTCTCCGAGGGCAAGCGGACCGGCCTCTGGCCGGACGCCCTACCCGTACCGCTCGTCTCGCACATCGTCGGCGGGCAGCTCAAGAAGCTGGAGATGCCGGGCTCCGGCACCGACCGGTACGCGTACCCGGTCTTCGCCGAAGGGCTGTGCGACGTGGTTTCGTCATGACCCGTCCCTCCCCGTGACGCCTATGAGTTGATCGACCAGGGAGCTGACCGCACCACCAGGACCGGATCGTCGGACAGACGGACGAGCACTGCCGCAGGAACGGGTTCCTCTAATGCCGGGGGCCGACGGACGGCCGGCTTGGCCCGGCCGGCGGAGCCTGGACGGCGGTGTTGACGGACTCGAAGAGGACGGGTCGGTGCGGAGGCGGGTCAGGATACGTGCACGGCCAGCCCGCACAGGCCGAGCCCGTCGGTGGCGGCGGTGCGCCACATCCGCAACGGGCCGTCAAGGACGCACTCGTCCGTGGGCGAGTAGTCCAGCCAGTCCTGGGCGTCCGCAGCGGTGCGTTCGTCCCGGGTGAAGGTGAGAGCACGCTCCACGTGCGGCAGGGTCCGACGGACCTGAGCGGAGGTGAGGAGGAAGTTTCCGCACCAGCCGGGCAGGAGAGCCGCACGAGCCGGACCGATGGCATGGAACAACGACCTGACCGCATAGTCCTTGGAATTGACGGAGACGAAGATGCGCTCCTCCGGCACGTCCGTCCACACGTCGTCGATGACGGAGAAGTCCGGATCGACCAGACCGGAGCACAAGACGTCAACGTTCAGCCCCGGCGCGGTGAGTTCCCAGAACGATTCCAGCGCGGCACCGTCCGCCGCCGTGAACCCCGGGCCCCCGTACCACGTGCGGTAGTCGGGCAGCGGAGCCTGCTGCTACCTGGCGTGAGTAGACCGCCAATCACCGGGCGCCGAAGGTGCAGCAGGGAGGTCGTCGAGGTCGGCCAGCACCTGCTGGGCGTGCGCGGCGACGAAGGGGAGCGCGTCGAGCAGCGCGAGGTAGTTCCTGGCCCGGGCCGTTCGCTCCTCGGTGGTCGGGGCGAAGGTCTGCAGCAGCTTGAGGAAGCCGCGCTGATCGCTCGTCCGCCCGTCGCGGGCCAGCCGGGCCAGGCAGCGGTCGATCAGCTTGTCCCGGTCCAGCGTGCCCTGCTCGGCCAGCCGGATCAGGCAGGTCGGCCACCAGTCCTCGGGGCGCTGCTCGTCCCGCGGGCCGTCCAGCATGGAGCCGATCTGGTCGAGGTCGAACAGCCGTGGCGTCAGGAGCGGCACGAACGGGTCCTTCGACAACCGTTCCCACAGGGTCTCACCGGTCACGACGACGATCGGGTTCCGATGGGACGCGTACGTCCACGTCCGGCCACGGAACCACTGCGTGACGAATCCGTCCGTCGTCGGCACGTCGCAGCCGGTTGTCAGCACCAGGTGCTCCAGCAGGTGGTACTCCCTGGTCCCCCAGGAGGTGGCCCGCCGCTGGGCCAGTTTGGCGACCAGCGCGCTCCGCCATTCCGGCGGCCGGCTCTCGATCACCGTCAGCAGGGCGGGCTGGTCCCAGCTGTCATCCTGCCTGGACCACGGGCCGCCCGCGCTCAGCCAGGCGGCCGCCGAGCTGGCGGTGTGGCAGCCGGCCCCCGCGACCATCAGCGCCTGGAGGACGTCGCGTTTGAGCCACCACTCCTCGTCGATCTCCCGGCGGACTTCCTCCAGCTCCGCGACGCAGTCACGCAGCTGGGCCGGCGTCAACCCGGCCAGTTCTCGGGCCACACCGTCGGCGTCCCCTGCCCGCACCCGCTGGATCAGCGTCATCGCGTCCCCTCCACTGCCGTGCTCCTGGTCCCGTCTTCCACCTTGCTGTCGGTTGCCGCGCCCTGGTCCGAGCGCAGGCTCACCGCGAGCGCATGCTTGCATGGCCCGCGCCCGCCCCGGTACTTGGCCCACCACAGGCAGGCGCAGCTCAGCCGCCCGTCCGGCCCCACTCGGACCCGCTGCGCATGGTCGTCCACCGTCACCACCGCGCCGCCGCCCTCCAGCCGCGCCGCCGCCCTCCAGCCGCACCGCCGCCCTCCAGCCGCACCGCGCCTGCCGCCACCAGTGCGCGGGCCGCCCGCAGGTGCGGATTCTGCGCCTCGGCGGGCCGGAGTCGTAGGGGAGTTGACGGTGGAAGTACACGGCCTCGGCCATGTCGTACCCGATCTGGCCGGCCGCCCCGAGCCTGGTCATGGCGGCGCGGACGCGCTCGGTGGTCAGCCCCGTCTGTTAGGCGAGTTCCGCCGGGTCGATCCGGGGCTCCCAGGCCAGCAGCGCCGAGACCAGTTCGGCGTCGGCACCGGCGTGCTCGGTGGCGAGCGAGGGGAGCACGCCGCCCTTGCCGGAGAAGCCGCGTGCGGCGTCCGGGGACAGCATGAGGCTCAGCCGCATGCCCGGCAGCACCACCTCCCACACGGCTGCCGTGGGCGAGGTCCCGGCAGGCGGCCCGTACACGCGCAGCGCCAGCGCGTACCGGAGTGCGCGCTGCGGGCTGGCCAGCCGCTCCGGGCCGGACAGGCAGACCGCGCCGGGTACGGGCCTGCTGGTCGGGCGCAGCGTCCGGCCCGCAGCGACCACCCACTGGCCGTCCCGTGCCGGGGCAACTGCGGGGGTGTTTGCCCTTTCCTGGTTATGGAGACGGGCAAGGGCGATAGGGCGCCGGATCAGGTGAGGTGGGGCCCGCTTGGGGTTGGGGCGTAAACGCCGTTTACACCCGAGAGGAGACAGGTTCATGGCGACACGTAGCGGCAGATGTGCCTAAAACCACGTGACGCCACTATGGTGACGTCATGACGTCTCAAAACTCCGGAGGCGAGCGGGAAAAGGTGGCGTCGAAGCTTCCTGCAGCCCTCCGCCAGGAACTAAAGACCCGAGCCGCGCAGCTCGGCATCGACATGCAGGATGCCGTCGCCCAAGCCGTCGAGCAATGGCGGCCCCGGCCCGCGGACAGCAACCCAACCATCGACACGTCCGGGGCGGAGAGCTGGAACACCTGGCTCCCCGCCGGCCTGTACGACACGTTCAAGAACGACTGCGCCGCCCGCGGCATCTCCTTCGTCCAGGGCCTCGCCCAAGCGATCCGCGTGTGGATCGACTCCCACAACGTCTCACTGACCGAGCTCGCGATCCCCAAGTACACGCGGCGGATCGTCGTCTGCAACCAGAAGGGCGGAGTCGGCAAGACCACCATCGCCGCCGGCACGGGCCAGGCCATAGCGCTGGGCCTGCCCGCCAGCACGGGCGCGTCGAAACTGCCCGCGCTGCCGGGACTGCGCACCCTGCTCGTCGACTACGACCCGCAGGGCCACCTGACCTCTCAGCTCGGCGTCAAGCAGATCCCACCGGGCGAGGAGAGCCTGGTGACGCACATGGTCGACCGTGACCGCGTCGCGGGCTCGCTTCTCGACCAGGTCGTGGCGATCGAGCCGGACCACTTCGAAGGCCGCCTCAGCCTGCTGCCCTCGAGCTTCGACGCGTTCCTGCTCGACTCCCGCCTCGGATCCGTCCGGGGACCCCGCGAAACCAGCCTTCAGCGCGCTCTCGCACCGCTCGAGGAGCACTTCGACGTCATCGTGATCGACGCTCCTCCCAACCTCGGCCTGGCGATGGACGCCGGCCTCTACTACGGTCACCGCCGCAAGAACGAAGCGCCCGGTACCTCCGGAGTCCTCATCCCCGTAGAAGCGGAAGACTCCTCCGCAGACGCCTACGCGATGCTCGACAGCCAGATCCGCACCGTCAGCCTCGACTACGAGGTCGACATCGACCGGCTCGGACTCGTCGTCAACAAGTTCGACAAGCGCAAGGGCTACGTCGCCACCCACTCCCTCGACAACTGGCAGTCCCTCGGCACACCGCCGGTCGTCTCCGTCGTCCCTGACCTCAAGGAGCAGCGGGAGGCCGTTCACGTGAAGCAGCCGCTGCTCATGTACGCCCCGACATCGATCCAGGCGCAGCGAATGCGTGCGATCCGTCGGAGGCTGTCGTGAGCATCGCCAAGAAGCTGCAGGGTGGCGGAGGCTCGTTCGGGGCGCTGGCCCAGGGCACGTCGCGTGGTGACGAGGTGCGGGCGCGCAGTGAGGCGCTGGACGCTACCGGCCGGGTGCGGCGTGCGTCGTCGGCGCCGGTGTCCTCGATCGTCTTCAATCCGCTTAACCCGCGGAAGACCATCGACAGCGAGTCGATCGACGAGCTCGCCGAGAGCTTGACCCGTCGGCAGATCGTGCCCGTCACCGTGGTGAGCCGCGGCGCGTTCCTCGACGCGCACCCGGATCAAGCCGAGGCGGTCGGCGAGGCGGACTTCATCGCGCTCGACGGCAACCGCCGTCTGCGGGCTGCACAGCAGGCCGGGCTCAAAACGCTGCGGGTGGACCTCAATGACGAGCTGGTCTCGCGTGCCTCGGACATGGTCGAGGCGGCTCTGATCGCCAATGCCCACCGCGAGGACGTGTCGCCGTTCGAAGAGGCCCAGGCAATCGAGCAGCTGCTGAACACGGTGTACGAGGGCAACCAGGCCGCGGTTGCGCGGGCGTTGGGCAAGTCCCGCGCGTGGGTGGGACAGCGGTTGGCCTTGCTCCATCTCTCCCCCGAGCTTCAGGAGCAGGCGGGAGCCGGAGAGCTGGCCATCGAGGACGCCCGCCGGATCGGTGCCGAGGCCCGCGCGGGGAAGATCACGCGGGCTGAGCAGCATGAGCGGGCCGAGGCCGCGAAGCAGGCGGCCGCCGAGAAGCAGGCTGCGAAGGCGGCTCGAACGGCCAAGCGCGCAGACCGTCCGGCGGGGGAGAAGGCGATTGAGCATGGCTCGGCACCTACTGCCGGGAGCCCCAGTGCTGGTGACGAAGTAAACGGCGTTTACACACCGGCCGCCGTCCAGCGCCCGGACGGCGCCTCGCCTCACCAGGCTACGGGTGTAAACGGCGTTTACTCGTCGGGCCTTCCGGACCAGCGCGACGTCCGCACCGATGAGCGTGACCGAGTCACGTTCTCGACGGCGGAGCCTTCGGTGGACATGGTCCGGCGGCAGCTGCAGGAGGGGGACAGGACGGGTGTGCCGTCCGGCGGGGTCGGAGTGCCCGACTGGCGCGACCTTGATGGGGTGGCGACCTGGCTTTGTCGCTTTCTGCAGCCCGATGAGCTGAGGGTCGTTGCCACTAAGGTGCTGGGCCGGCTGGAGGAGTACGCGCCGGAGAGCGCAGCCGGTGGTTGATCGCAAGGGGATCTTGACTGACGGGCTGGGCACCGCGAGGTGCCCAGCCCGTCCTGGTCTGCGCCTCCGGAAGCCCCGACGTGCGCGCGGCAGCCCTCGCGCCCTACAACGGCCTCCAGCCAGCCAGCAGCCTATGCCCCACGCTGAGGCGCGCGCTCACAGAGCTATCCAGCAGCACTGGCGTGGACTTCGGTCGCACCCCAGCCATCTACCCGCGTCCGCTCTCTACCGTGCTCCGCTACGACCAGAGCGACCCGCGATGCCGCACCACAGCTTCAAGTTGAGGCAGAGGCCGGCTTGGCCCGGCCGGTGCGCGACCGGCCGGCGGAGCCTGGACGGCGGTGTTGACGGACTCGAGGAGGACGGGTCGGTGCGGAGGCGGGTCAGGATACGTGCACGGCCAGCCCGCACAGGCCGAGCCCGTCGGTGGCGGCGGTGCGCCACATCCGCAACGGGCCGTCAAGGACGCACTCGCCCGTGGGCGAGTAGTCCAGCCAGTCCTGGGCGTCCGCAGCGGTGCGTTCGTCCCGGGTGAAGGTGAGAGCACGCTCCACGTGCGGCAGGGTCCGA